>CAXTXZ010000185.1:0-7173 GCA_964248015.1 uncultured Rhodopila sp.
TGCCCGAGCGCGGCCCGATCGGCGCCAACTGCCTGGCCAACCCGCGCGACTTCCTCACCCCCGTCGCCGCGTACGAGGACCGCGACGCGCCCTGCCGCCTGACGGTCAAATGGGGCGGCGCATTGTGGGAAACCGATCTGGGCCACGCGCCGCTCGACGTCGTCGCCTGGCATGGCAACTACGCGCCCTACAAATACAACCTGCGACGGTTCTCGCCCCTCGGGCCGCTGCTGTTCGACCATGTCGATCCCAGCATCTTCACCACCCTGACCTCGGCCAGCGAGACGCCCGGCACGGCGAACATCGACTTCGTCATCTTCCCTGATCGCTGGGCCGTGGCGGAAAACACCTTCCGCCCGCCCTGGTACCACATGAACATCATGAGCGAGTTCATGGGCCTGATCTACGGCGCCTATGACGCCAAGCCGCAGGGCTTCGTTCCCGGCGGCTTCTCCCTGCACAACACCATGCTGCCGCACGGCCCGGACAGGGACGCGTTCGAGGCGGCCAGCAAGGCGGACCTCAAACCGCACAAGCTCGAAGGCACCATGGCGTTCATGTTCGAGACACGCTTCCCCCAGCGCGTCACCGCCTATGCCGCCGGCCTCGCCCAGCGCCAGACCGGCTACGGCCGCTACGGCAGCACCCTGGCGAAACGTTTCGACGCGAGCCGGCCATGAGCGGCACGATTGACGAAACCCACGACCCAGCCCGCCAAAGCTGGGTCGCCAGCGCCAACGGACATCCTGACTTCCCCATCCAGAACCTGCCGTTCGGCGTGTTCTCGCCACCCGGCGGCGCCCCGCGCGGCGGTGTCGCGATCGGCGACAGCATCCTTGACCTGGCGGGCGCATGCGCCACCGGCCTGCTGGCCGGCGATGCCGCGCGGGCCGCCGCCGCCGCGACCCTGAACGCATTCCTGGCAATGGGCGCGGCCCCTCGCAAGGCGCTGCGGCGGACGCTGTCGATGCTGCTGGCCGCCGGCAATGCCGCCGAGGCCCAACTGTCTGGGCTGCTGCATCCAGCCGCCGACTGCACCCCGCACCTGCCCTGCGCCATCGGCGACTACACCGACTTCTTCGTCGGCATCCATCACGCCACCAACGGCGGCAAGCTGTTCCGGCCTGACAGCCCGCTGATGCCGAACTACAAATACATCCCCGTCGCCTACCACAGCCGAGCCTCCTCGGTGCGGCCATCGGGCGCGGGCATCCGGCGGCCAAACGGGCAGGCCAAGGCAGCGGACGACGCCGAACCCAGCTTCGGCCCGTGCCAAAGACTGGACTATGAGCTAGAACTCGCCGTCTGGGTGGGACCGGGCAACCCCTTGGGCCACCCGATCCCCATGGCCGACGCCGCCGCCCACATCGCCGGCTATGGCCTGCTCAACGACTGGTCCGCCCGCGACATCCAATCCTGGGAAGCCCAGCCGCTTGGCCCGTTCCTCGCCAAGAGCTTTTCCACCAGCGTCTCCCCCTGGATCGTGACGCCCGAGGCGATGGCGCCCTTCCGCATTCCCCAGCCGCCGCGCCCGGCTGGCGATCCGGCCCCGTTGCCGCATCTTCTGGACGCAACCGACCAGGCCGAGGGCGCCCTTGGCCTCGACCTGGAAGCCACCCTGCTGACGCCGGCCCGCCGTGCCAGGGGGCTGCCGCCGCAGCGCCTCGCCGCCAGCCACGCGCGACACATGTACTGGACCCCGGCGCAGATGCTGGCGCATCACGCCTCGGGCGGCTGCGACCTGCGGCCGGGCGACCTGCTGGGAACCGGCACCATCTCGGGCCCGGACGACGCCAGCCTGGGCAGCCTGCTGGAAGCCAGCCACGGCGGCCGGCAGCCCGTGCTGCTGGCGGATGGCGAGCAACGCTGCTTCCTGGAGGATGGCGACGAAATAACCTTGCACGCACGCGCCCACCGGCCCGGCTTTGCCTCAATCGGCCTTGGCGAGTGCCGCGGCACGATCCTGCCGGCGGTGGCTTATCCGCAAGGGCGCGCCTCGCTTTAACCTTTGCTTAACCTTTCTGCCCTAGCACCGCGTGAGCGCTGCATCCCGAATGCAGCCAACATGCGGACGTGTGAAATGCAGAAGGTTGCTTTCAGTTCGGATGACATCGCAAACGTTCTCGCGGGCGCTTCCCCTAGGGAACTCAAGAAGGCGCCGTCCGGCGGAGTTTCCTTGCGAGGCCGCGCCCCGCGCCGCCGCCACTGGCTTTCGGGAAGAATCCGATCAAGGCGAAGGCGGGCAACCTGAACGTCCTGTTTGAATGGAAAACCGCAACCGGCCGCATGCCCGTCGCGCGGGTGCGCCTGACTCCCCGCGAAGGGGAACTCTGGATTGTCATGAAGCGCCTGTGAACGCCTAGCCCGAAAGTGATCTCATGCTGGACCGCCCGAGCATTCGCCGGATGATTGAGGACATGATCCGCGCCGAGGTCGCTTCGGCGGCAGGGGGGCCGTCGCGTGCGTTGCCGCCCGGTCCCTGGCCGGACGACCTGTCCATGGACGTGGACGGCTTGGGTTCTGACTCGCTCGAACGGCTCACGCTGGCCGCCGCTGTCAATGCGACGTTCCACATCCATGAAACCGGCACCGAGGAGTTCCTGCTGGCGCGCCGCCGCTTCGGCGCCTGGGTCGACCTTGTCCAGCAGTCACGGCGCTTGCATGGCGAACGCATCAGTTTCTTCACCTCCGGCAGCACCGGCAAGGCAAAGTGCTGCACCCATGCCATGGCCGACCTGTGGGCCGAGGCCGAAGCGCATGCGGCGCGGTTGCGTCCGTCGCGCATCCTGTCCGCCGTGCCGAGCCATCATATCTACGGCTTCATTTTTTCCGTCCTGCTGCCGTTGAAGGCCGGATGCGAAGTGACCGACATCCGTGCCGGGTTGCCGTCGGCGTTCCGCCCAGGCGACGTGATCGTGTCGTTCCCCGACCATTGGCGCTTTCTGTCCCGTTCGCTGGCCTCGTTGCCGGCGGTCACCGGCGTGACGTCGACCGCGCCCATGCCCGGCGATCTCGCGCATGGCCTGCGTGCGCAGGGCCTGTCGCGCCTGGTGGAAATCTACGGGTCAACGGAAACCGCCGGCATGGGCTGGCGTGACGATCCGACAGGGCCGTTCGGCCTGCTGGACGGTTGGTCGGTGGCCGACGCGCCGGCAACGGAAGGCACTTTATCCCTGGCCGCCCCCGATGGTCGCCGCGTTGAAACGCCGGATGTCGTGGCCATGGCAGGGGCGCGTTCCTTCCATGTGCGCCGCCGCCTGGACGGAGCGGTTCAGGTCGGCGGCGTCAACGTGTTCCCCGTCCATGTCGAAGCAACGCTGCAACGCCATCCGCTGGTCGCCCGCGCGCGCGTCCGCCAGGCTTCATTGGAAAGCGGCGGCCGGCTGAAGGCCCTGATCGAGCCGAAGGACCCCAGCGCCGATCCGGACGACCTGCGTCGGGCGCTGGAAGCCTGGGCCAGCGGGCGCCTGTCGATCCACGAGAAACCGCAGTCGTTCACCATTGCGAGCAGCCTTCCATCAGGACCTCTCGGCAAGGCCTGCGACTGGGTAGAGGCAATCTGACATGACACGATGGATCTGGGCTGCGCATCAGGTCATCCTGCCGCGCGCGTGGCCATAAGCGTCTCAGACGACGAAAGGCTCGAAAGCGCGCTCGATGTTCGCCTGTCAGGCCTGGTGTCGGCCGCCAGCCAATCCCCTGGGCTTTCAATGGCAACCAGGGAGCTTCTGACGGGTGCCGAGGTGCCGCGCGTCAAGGCCGGGCCGATGTTGAAGGCAGGCTGATGCCTGACCAGGCGCGCCTGGATTGACCGCCAAATGAAGCGCCCGAACAGGACGCCGGCATCCCGAGGCGCCAGACCGGGGTGGCCTTGACGAATGGCAACCAGCATAGAAACTTCCGCCCGGAGCGCTCACGCTTCACGCCGCCGCGCCAACCGGGGCATGATGCCCTCTGCCGGTGGGAAAACAGCATGCAACCAAACGATCCAGGACGACGCGCCTTGCTTGCCGGCGCCGCGGCAGCCGCTTTCGTCAAGCCGGCCCGTGCCGTTGAAACCCCTGTTCGCCTTGCCGTCCTGACCGACGAGAACGGTCCTTACGCCGACAGCGGCGGTCCCGGCTGCATTGCCGCCGCCCGCATGGCCGTGCAGGATTTCGGCCCTGCCGTGCTTGGCCGCCCCATCGAGATCCTGCACGCCGACACGCAGAACAAGCCTGACATCGCCGCGTCCATCGCCCGAGGGTGGTACGATTCCGGCGTTGACGCGATCATGGACCTGCCTGTCACGCCCGTCGCCGCCGCGGTGCAGCAGATCGCGCGGGAAAAGGGGCGCACGGTCATGATCACCGCCTCCGCCATCAGCGAGTTCACCTCGAAGGCCTGCGCGCCCGTCAGCAGCCACTGGGCCGACGACACCCACGCCCTGACCACTGGCGCCGCTCGGCTCCAGCCCGGCGGCAACTGGTTCTTCATCACCGTGGCCTTCAGCTTCGGCGCGGCGCTTCAGGCGCTGACCGCCCAGGCCATCGAGGCGACCGGCGGCAAAATCCTCGGCAGCGTCAAATTCCCCATCGGCACTGCCGATTTCTCCTCCCAGCTCGTCGCGGCGCAAGGTTCGGGGGCCGCGATCATCGGCGTGGCCGCCGTCGGCGGCGACCAGGTGAACCTGCTCAAGCAGGCGGCGGAATTTGGCCTGCGCAACGGCGGCGCCAAGCTGGCCGGCTTCCTGGTCTACATCACCGACATCCATGCCCTGGGGCTGGAGGTCGCCCAGGGGCTAAGCTTCCCGGCCAGCTTCTACTGGGACCAGAACAACGAGGCCCGCGCCTTCGCCAAACGCTTCCAGGCCGGGCGCAACGCCGCGCCGACAAAGAACCAGGCATCCAACTACGCCGCCACGCTGCATTTCCTGAAGGCAATGGCGCAGGCCGGCACCGACGATCCGGTCGCGGTCAACAAGGCCATGCGCGCGCAACCGGTCAGCTACTTCGGCCGCCCGGCCTCGATGCGCGCTGACGGCCGCGTGTTGTTCGAGGTTTCGCTGTACCAGGTGAAGCGCCCGGACGAGAGCAAGGGGCCGTGGGACTATTACGCCGAGGTCGGCAGCGTGCCGGCGGACAAGGCGTTCCTGCCGATCAATCCGGCCTGTGGATAGCACGCCCGTTCCGAAGCAGGATGGCTGGCCACGTCTCACGCCCAAGGCCGAGGACATCCAGCCCGCGTGGAGAAGATGGCTGCCGCGGAACAAGAGTTGCTGATTGGCAACCAGAACGACGGCACGATCTCGGTCTGCGACCTGGAGCAGGCCGAGGTTCCGCGCAGCGTTCGTGCCGGCGTCGGCGTCGAACACTGTCATTTTGCTGAGAAGTTCGTTATGGCGAGGCTTCAGGAACGCAGGATGGCAAAGTTTCGGTATCCGATCGTAGAGATACGAAGCGGCCGTGACTTGCCGCGTGAATCGGATGCTTCAAACGGCGCGCGGCACCAGGCCGGCAGCACCGGCGCCGAGACCTTGACCAGGGTCAAGGCAGGCATGGAGGTTGCCGAGGGCGATATCGCACTGCTCCACGCCGTCCGGGCTGAAGGCATGGCGACCAAGCATGTTGACGCGCTCGAAGCCGAGCGGCGATAGACGGGCGATGTCCTCATCCACGGCCTGGAAGCCCCTGGCCCATGGCTGGTTGAGGGCTGCATCCAGCACCCGAGCGGATCAGCGAGCGCCTGCCTCGACACGTTGCCGGGCGCTCATGAAAGCTCCGGTTGGCGTGCGCTCGGGCGCGAAGCTTGCCAAGCCAATCGCGGGAACGCCGGAGTAAATGGCCTCCATTCCCCCGCGCAGCCGGTAAGTCTCATGCCAGATGCCTCCGCCTCCCGAGTCACGAGCGAAGTCGCGCCACCATGCCGCGTGCCGCGGCGCCCGGGTAAAGGCCTCCAGGCTGTCGAAGTCCCGCCAGTACTGCCGGAAGCCTGGGTGCATGAAGCCGAACCACAGGTCCTCGTGCGACAGCAGCCCATCAGGCGGGTTCTTCTTGATCGAGCGCAGGCCGCGGCCGATGCGCAGCAGGCTGCGCGCGCCCTTCAGGTTCTTGGCGCGGTAGCCAAGGTAGACCACGACAAGGTCGGGATAGCTGGACAAGTCAACGGATCGGCGCTGATAACTCATGGGCATGCATCCTGTTTGGAGGATTGTGAAGATCAAGCGACGGGCACGCTTCCGGTGGACAGCCCGAACTCGCAGGCGTGCAGGCCCAGGAACCGCGCCTCGTCCGGCCGGATCGTTTGCAAATGGGTTTCAGAGGCGAAAACGGCTTCCAGCCCGGCCACGTCATCAAACCAACGCTCGGCGGCGCCGTCGAACGTCATCGGCGGCAGGCCCGGGACGGAGGCCGCCACGGTGTGGCACTGAACGTGGGGACGGACGTGCCGCCGCACGGCGGGCAGCGCGCGGAACAACGGCGGGTGCCGCTTCTGACGATACGCGACAAACTCATCGTGGACATGGACGGCTTGCGCCGCGGCGGAACGGTGAACTTGACCATCGCGATCTCCTGGGCGGCCGGCACGGGTTGGACAGGACTGGCCGAGTGCTTACATTGTATACATAGGAGTTCTGTTTACAGTGTCAACATCGGCTGGAGGAAACTACCACCACGGGCGATTGCGAACGGCGCTGATCGACGCGGCTCTCGACTTGCTGGCGGACGATGGCCCTGACGCGTTCTCCCTGCGCGCCGTTGCGCGCCGTGCTGGCGTGTCCGCCATGGCGCCTTACCGGCATTATCCGGACAAGGAGGCGCTCCTTGCGGCAGTTGCGGTGCAGGGTTTCGACGGCTTGCGCAACGTGCTGCGCGCGGCTGATGACGCGGCTCCGGAAGGCCAGGCCCTCGTGGCGCAGGCTGTGGCCTACGTGCGCTATGCGCTGGAGAATCCCGCCCTGTTCCGGCTTATGTTCGGCCCCAGGCGTTTTGGCACGCATTCGGAACTGGCCGCGGCGGGCGAGGCCTCCTATGCCGTGCTGGCCGCGAGGGTCGCGGCTGAGGCGCCGGCCAACGCTGACCGCGACGCCCGTGCGTTGGGCTGCTGGTCATTGGTGCATGGCCTGGCATCGCTGTTCCTGGACGGCCGGATCAGCGACAAGACGACAGCGCCAGATGGCGACCTCACCCGCCG
>CAXTXZ010000186.1:0-356 GCA_964248015.1 uncultured Rhodopila sp.
GCGTACCTGCCGGATCGTCAACAATGTGATGTATTGCCAGTAAAGTCTTGTCCCCCGCTCATGCCACCAGGATAATGCAAGCCCTGCTTTGTCGAACGATCGCCAACGGCTGCACGCCAGACGAAGCCGCCGCCGCCGCTAAGGTAGGGCCTCATGCGGGCGTTATTGCTGCTGACGCTGGGCATTTGCGGCTGACCGAATGAGTGCTGTATTTGGTCCCGGCGGAGCACCGGCAGTGATGGTATGAGGTGACTTGTCCACTCTGCGAGTGCCTACGAAGTGATGACGCCCCAACCGCCCTCATTTGCCCCTATGCGCTGCAACCAGTAGGGGAAAGATGAGGGGAGAAACCGACA
>CAXTXZ010000186.1:366-4268 GCA_964248015.1 uncultured Rhodopila sp.
CCAATCCGGGGATTCTTCCAGAAAATGCCATATTACCCAATGAATTTAATGATTCTTGGCGGATGGGGTGGGATTCGAACCCACGGAAGTCTTGCAACTTCGCTGGTTTTCAAGACCAGTGCCTTAAACCGCTCGGCCACCCATCCAAGCAGGACACACCTACTCGCTCAAATTTCCCATCTCAAGTGTTTAGGATTTCCATTCCGGTGTAACATCTCTAAACAGGAACTGGCCTTTGGGGTTAAAAGTCCTCTCGAATGTTTTCGCGTGTGTTCACCGTCCTTACAGCCGCCTTGGCGCTGCCTGCGTTGGCGGCGCAAGCCCAGCCGGCTGCCGACAATGCCGCTATCTGGACGCTGCAGGACGAAAACGCGTCAATCTCAGCCGGCAGGCCGACGGACAGGTTCTACGTCAACGGCCTGCGCCTTGGCTGGACCTCCCCCACCACGCAGGTTCCCGACTTCCTGGCGGGCGTTGCCCAAGCCCTGTGGGGCAGCGGCCAGCAGCGCATCGCGTTCGATCTGGCGCAGCAGATCTACACGCCCGCCAACACAACGATGGCTGTTCCCAATCCACGCGATCGTCCCTATGCCGGAGTGCTCCTTGGCAATTTCTCGCTGATGAGCGACGTCGAGGATTCCAGGAGCGTCCTGACCTTGAGCCTGGGCGTCGTCGGCCCCGGTTCAGGCGCGGAAAACCTGCAGAACGGCTTTCACGACCTGATTGGCCAAGCCCACACCAATGGCTGGAGCTACCAGATCCCCAATACCCCGGCCGTGGAGTTGCTGCACGAACGAACCTGGCGCCTGCCCACCGGAACGGTCGCCGGGCTGGAAACCGATGCGTTGCCATCCCTGACGGTCGCTGTCGGCGACCTGCGCGACTACGTCCAGGCCGGCGTGTCTTTTCGCATCGGCGAGGGCCTGGCCTCCGACTACGGCGTTCCCAGGGTCCGCCCCGGCCTGAGCGGCGGCGACGCCTTCACGCCGACCCGCCCCTTCGCCTGGTACCTGTTCGCCGGCGTGGACGGGCAGGCGGTCGGCTACGACATGCTGCTGCAAGCCAAGCCCTTCCGCTCCGGCCCGCATGTGTCCACCACCTGGGACGTGGGGGAGATGCAGGGCGGCTTCGCCGTCATGGCGTACGGCATGCGCCTGACGTTCGCCTACGTGGCGCAGACCCAGGAATTCCGTAACCAGACGGGCGGCTTGCACCAGTTCGGTTCCGCCGCCCTGTCGATCCGGTTCTAGGCGCTACTCCCCCGCCAGCCGCGCCGGCATCAGCGGAGCCGCCAGCCGCATCAGGCTGGAAACGTCCGCCGTGCTGTCGATCGCCAGCACGGCACTCGCCAGCGCCGCCGCGCGATCCGCCCCCAGGATAGCATCCGTGAGGCCGGCGAATTTGGCGCGCAGTTCGTTTTCCGACAGGAAGTTGCTTGGCTCGCCCTTCGGCACCACGACCTTCTGCTCGAAGCTTTGGCCACGCGCCTCGATCGTCAGCTTGCCGGACATGTTCATCGGGAACTCCGCCTCGATCTCCGGGTCGAACGCGCATTCAACCTTTGGCAGCAGGGACCGCACGGTGGCGTCGCCCAGCAGCCGGTAGCTGTCCCAGCCCATCGCGCCGGTGGCCAGCGCGGCGGAAACCACGAACGGCCCGCTGAACTGCCCGTCCACGACGTTCTCCGGGTTCGCCTTCTTCGCCGCCGGCGCGCCGATCAGCAGCATGCCCGCTTTCGGCAGCCCCAGCCGCACCGAGGTGATCTCGCTCGGCTTGATGTCGTTCGCCGCCCGCAGCGCCAGCGCCGCGTCAATGCCGGCATGGCCATAGCGGCAGGACGGATAAGGCTTCACCGCCGTGTTCATCAACTCCCACACCGTGCCGAGATCCTGCACCGCGCGTTCCGGCGTCGGGTTCGGCGCATACGCTCGCATGAAGCCATGCTTGCCCTCCAACGCCTCGGACGCGCCCTTGAACCCTTCGCGCACCAGTGTCGCCGCCATCAGCCCGTTGGTCGCGGCCCAGCCAACCTGGAAGCGCTTGGTCCAGGCGCCATTGGCCAGGAACTGCAGGCTTCCCGCCGCCTGCGACAACACGGTGCCAAGCGCGCCCGCAACCCCCTCGGCGTCCAGCCCAAAAACGCGAGCGGCGGCGGCGGCGGCCCCGAACGCGCCGCAGGTGGCGGTGGGATGGTAGCCACGGTCGTAATGCTCGCCCGCCGGCAGCGCCAGCGCCACGCGACACGTCACCTCATACCCCGCGATGATCGCCGCCAGCACGTCAGCGCCCGAGGCCCCTGCCATCTCGCCGGCCGCCAGGGCCGCGGGAATGACCGGAGCGCCCGGATGCAGCGACCCGGCCGCGTGCGTGTCGTCGAAGTCCAGCGAATGCGCCAGTGCCCCGTTCAGGAAAGCCGCCCCGGCCGGCGTGTAGCGATAGGCGTCGCCAAACACCCCGGAATTGCCCGCCGCCATGCCCATGGCGCGCGTGGCCGCCAGGAAGGACGCCGTGCTCTCGGCGTCATGCCGGGCGCGGACGATGTTGCCGACAAGGTCCAGCACGAGGAAGCGTGCCCGGTTGACGACCTCGGGCGGCAGCGCCTCCAGACGGATGCCGGCGGTGAATTCGGACAGCGTGGCGGTGACGCCCATGACATGGTTCCTCCTGGCTACTTGCCGGTAGTCTGCCGGAAATCAGGTTGCAGGCCAAGGCGGTTCCAAGATCCATCCCCTTCAAGGCGTTGCCATCCGGGCTTGAGGCCATCCCTGCCACGCACCAGCGCCCCAGGTGTGATGTGGTTAACCTTGTTGGAGTGGCGTCAGCCGCAACACCACTCCCTCGTCCGGTTGGAGATGCCAAGCGCCCCGGAGCGCCGCGCCTTCTCGCTCGGCATGCGTGGAGGCCGCAACTACCCCGTCACCGCGGCCTGTCGCCGCTGTCGCGCCCAGGTTGAGCACGACGCGGAACCGCACCCCATCCAGCGAGCGCTCGTAACTGAGCACGGAACCATCGGCGCGCACATCGGCAACCATGCCTGCGGAGAGCGCCGGATTGGCGCGACGCAGCGCAATCAGGCGGCGGTAGTGCCGCGCCATGGAACCGGAGGCCTCGCGCTGACGGCTGAGCGGCGCATCCGTGCCAAAAGGCAGCCAAGGCACGCCGGCCGTGAAGCCGCGGCCCGCCCCATCGGTCCAGGGAAAAGGCGTTCGCTCCGGATCACGGCCTAGTCCCTTGCCAGGTTCGCGCAGCTCCGCCGGGTCGCGCACGGCGGCGGGCGGAATGGGCGTGTCGATCATCCCCAGTTCCTCCCCCATGTAGATCGTCGGCGTGCCGCGCAGGGTCAGCAGCAGCATGGCCGCCACCCGCGCCTGCGCCGAACCAACCCGGCTGGCGATGCGCGGCCGGTCATGGTTGCCGAGAACCCAGTTGGGCCAAGCGCCCGGCGGCAAGGCAGCCTCGTAGCGGGTGATGATCCCGGCGACCGCCTGGGCCGACCAGTCCTGAAGCAGCAGGAGCTGGAAGTTGAACGGAAGCTGCGCGCCGTTCCCGTCAGTGCCGTAATAGGTGACCAGGCGATCGATCGGCAGGTACAGCTCGCCGATCAGCACACGGCCGCCAAACTCATCCGTCACGGCCCGCATGCCATCCACGATGTCATGCACCTCCGGCCGGTCCGCCGTGTAAAGCGGCAGCAGTCGGTCGTGCGAGGACAGGCCCGGACGCCAGTCCGGGTTGGGCGGGTTGTCGCGGAACTGGTCATCCTTGATCAGCATCCACATGACGTCCACGCGGAACCCATCCACGCCGCGCCGCAGCCAGAACCGCATGGCCTCGTGCATCGCCTCCGCCACGGCCAGGTTGCGCCAGTTCAGGTCGGGCTGGGTCGGCAGGAAGGAGTGGTA
>CAXTXZ010000186.1:4368-7107 GCA_964248015.1 uncultured Rhodopila sp.
TCGAAATCGGCAAGCGTGCCGAACAGCTTGTCGATCCCGCAATAGTCAGACACGTCGTAGCCGAAATCGGTCATCGGCGACGGATACACAGGGGAAAGCCAGACCGCGTCCACGCCAAGCCAAACGAGATGCTCAAGCCGCTCGACAATGCCCGGCAGGTCGCCGGTCCCATCGCCGTCGCTGTCGCGGAAAGAGCGCGGATAGACTTGGTAGATGATCCCCGTCCGCCACCACGCCATGCCGACCTCCCTGAAAGCCACGCGACAGAACGCGGCGTCATGGGTAATGTTCGCCTGTCGAACAGGAGTTGTCCATGATTTCGGACCTGTGGTACAAGAACGCCATCATCTATTGCCTATCGGTCGAAACCTTCATGGATTCGGACGGCGACGGGGTGGGTGACTTCCGCGGCCTGGTCCGCCGGCTGGACTACCTGCAAGGGTTGGGCGTGACCGCCATCTGGCTCATGCCGTTCCAGCCCTCGCCGCAGCGCGACGACGGCTACGACATTGCCGACTATTACGGCGTCGATCCCCGGTACGGCACGCTGGGCGACTTCGTGGAGTTCACCCACGGCTGCAAGCAGCGGGGCATTCGCGTCCTGATCGACCTGGTGGTGAACCACACGTCCGAACAGCATCCGTGGTTCCAGGCGGCGCGGCGCGATCCGCGCTCGAAGTATCGCGACTGGTATGTCTGGTCCGCGAGGAAGCCCGCCGGCGCGAAGGACGGCGTGGTGTTCCCCGGGGTGCAGAAGGCGACGTGGACGCGCGATCCCGTGGCCAGGCAATATTACTTCCACCGCTTTTACGACTTCCAGCCCGACCTCAACACGGCCAACCCGCATGTCCAGGCCGAGATCCTGAAGATCATGGGCTTCTGGCTGCAGCTCGGCGTCTCGGGCTTCCGCATGGACGCGGTGCCGTTCGTCATCTCCCAGAAAGGCGCAGGCCTCGGCAAGCCCGCCGAGCAATACGACATGCTGCGGACATTCCGCGAGTTCCTGCAATGGCGGCAAGGCGACGCGGTGGTCCTGGCCGAGGCCAATGTCCTGCCGGACACGGACATGGATTATTTCGGCGCGAGCGGCGAGCGCCTGCAGCTCATGTTCAACTTCCAGGTCAACCAGCACCTGTTCTACGCGCTGGCCACCACGGAGTCCGGGCCGCTGGCGGCGGCGCTGAAGGCGACGGAAAACCGGCCGCCGACCGCGCAATGGGCCATGTTCCTCCGCAATCACGACGAGCTGGACCTTGGCCGCCTTTCCGGCAAGCAGCGCGAGCGCGTCTTCGCCGCCTTCGGCCCCGCGCCCGAGATGCAGCTTTACGGGCGCGGCATCCGTCGGCGGCTGGCGCCGATGCTGCAGGGCGACCGGCGGCGGCTGGAGCTGGCCTATAGCCTCATGCTGACGCTGCCGGGCACCCCGGTGATCCGATACGGCGACGAAATCGGCATGGGTGATGACCTGGCGCTGCCGGAGCGCGACTGCGCGCGCACGCCGATGCAATGGTCAGGCGAACGCCACGCCGGGTTCACGGCCGGCGACAAACCGCCGCTGCCGGTCATTGATCGCGGCCCATACGGCTTCGCGCATGTGAATGTCGCCGCTCAAAGGCGCGACCCGACCTCGATGCTGAACTGGACCGAGCGGATGCTGCGCATGCGCAAGGAGGTGCCGGAGATCGGCTGGGGCGAATTCGTCGTGCTGGATTGCGGCCGGCCGGACATGTTCGCGCTGCGGTACGCTTGGCGCAACAACGCGGTGGTGTTCGTCCACAATCTCGGCGCCGAACCACGGGAGGTGCGTTTCACGCCGGGCGCCCATGGGCTGCATGATGGCCTGCTGGTCAACCTGCTGAGCGAGGACAACAGCGCGCCCGACGCGGACGGAACGCATTGCATCCTGATGGAGCCGTATGGCTATCGTTGGTTCCGTGTCGGCGGCCTGGACTATCTTCTGCGTCGGACGGAGGCCTGACCCCGCGAACCTGCATTTCCGGACATTTGGGCGTGGCCACTCAACGATTGAACGATAAGGGACACTCGGCGCCAGAACAAGGCTGTTGCGGCGCAGAGCCACCTCTCGCTGCGTTAGCGGCGGCCAGCCAAGCCTTCGGCGGCTGGTCGGTCTTTCTAGGCCAAGGGTGCGGAGGAGTAACTCATCCGCTGAAGGTCGGCGATAAGGCTTGGCCCGGCTGGCCCCCAGCCCAGCCGCCCGCGCGTCCAGGCGCTTGATGCCAGCAGGTTGAGTCCGGCGAACGGCGCAAGCCAACCGAAATGGTCCGCCACCTCGTTCGGCGACAGCGACACCGCGGGAACACCCAGCCCCGCTCCGATCACCTCGGCGATCTGACGCACCGGCACGCCTTCCTCGGCGACCGCATGATACCGCGCGCCAGCTTCGTGCCGCTCCAGCGCCAGCCGGTAAAGCCGCGCAACGTCGGTGACGTGCGCCGCTGGCCAGCGGTTGGCGCCGTCGCCGACATAGGCCGAGACGCCTTTCGCGCGGGCGATCTCGACGGCAGGCGTGATGAGGCCCTGCTTCACCGTGTCGTGGACCTGCGGGAGACGCACCACGGCGACCGAGACGCCCCTCGCCGCCTGCTCGGCGCCGGCCTTCTCGGACGCAACGCGGGGATTGGGATTGGCCCAGTCCACCACGTCCTCGGGCGCGGGCTGGCCGTGCCCGGCGCTGCCCATTCCGGTGCCCGAGGTGATGATGAGCGGCCGGTCCGAGCC
>CAXTXZ010000187.1:0-7089 GCA_964248015.1 uncultured Rhodopila sp.
TCGCCGGCGGGCGGCTGGTCGTCGTGCCGCCGGATGAAATCCTTGTGCCGGGCACCCTGCGGGATGCGGCGGCATGAGCTGGAGCGCCTCTGTCCTGACGTTGTTTCCAGCGATGTTTCCGGGACCGCTGGGACTGTCACTGGCCGGGCAGGCGCTGCAATCAGGCGTCTGGTCACTGGCGGCGACCGACATTCGCAACTATGCCGTCGATCGTCATCGCAAGGTTGACGACACGCCGTTCGGCGGCGGAGTCGGCATGGTCCTGCGGCCGGATATTGTCGATGCGGCGGTGGCGGCCGTGGCGGATGACCGACCTGTTGTCTGCCTGACGCCGCGAGGCCGCCGCTTTGCCCAGGCGGACGCCCAGCGTTTCGCCCGCGGCCCAGGCGTGATCCTGCTCTGCGGCCGCTACGAGGGGATCGACCAGCGGGTGATCGATGCTCGCCAGATGCTGGAATACAGCGTTGGCGACTACGTGCTGTCGGGCGGCGAACTTGCGGCGATGGTGCTGTTGGACAGCATCGTGCGGCTGTTGCCCGGCGTCATGGGCGCAGCCGAAAGCGCCGTTGAGGAAAGCTTCTCCGGCGGCTTGTTGGAGTATCCCCATTACACCCGCCCGGCCGAATGGCGGGGACGCCGCGTGCCGGAGGTTCTGCTGTCAGGCCATCACGGCGCTGTCGCCGCATGGCGGCAAACGGAATCGGAACGAATCACACGCGAACGGCGGCCTGATCTGTGGGCTGACGTCGCGGCTCAACATGAAAGGGCACTACAGTGAACATCATCCAGCAGTTCGAAGCGGAGCAGGTTGCGCGCCTGACCGCCGCCCGCGCCGTGCCGGCGTTCATTCCAGGCGATACCTTGCGTGTCTCGGTCAAGGTGGTTGAGGGCGAACGGACCCGCACGCAGGCGTTTGAAGGCGTGTGCATCGCGCGGTCGAACAAGGGGCTGAACAGCAACTTCACGGTCCGCAAGATCAGCTACGGAGAAGGCGTGGAGCGTGTCTTCCCGCTCTATGCGCCGACAATCGCGGAGATTGCGGTGATACGCCGCGGCGATGTCCGGCGCGCGAAGCTGTATTACCTGCGTGGGCGCAGCGGCAAGTCGGCTCGCATCTCGGAACGGGCGCGATCCATTGCCCCGCCCGCGGCTCAGACGGCAGCGGCCGAGACTGAAGCGGCGGAATAATCGGCCAGCCGAACGGGTGGTTCCGTGTGATCATCTGTAAGGCGCGAAGCCTGCCATAGCGGATCGCTGGAGGGCCGAAAGGTCCGGAGGCGCGGAGCTGCTTGAAACAATGAGCCATGGCATGAAAGCGAAGCGGCGACACCGGCTGGCCGCTTCGGGGACATTCACTCCTTCCATGGGCTGATGCCGGCGGTCCGAAGGACTGACCGGCACGCGCGTGGGGTTGGCGTGGCGGCTACGCGCCAAATCGATAACATACCAGCGGCCGTTGACCGGTCTACCGGTCAACAATAAGGGCCGTTGGCATGAGACGCACATAGTATGGCTGCATAAGCCCCTCAAGCAGCGGTATGTCGGCAAAGGACAACATCACGACGACTGCGAAGGTCACCGCGGCGAAACCCATGAAAGCGCCTTCCCGAAAGAGTTTTTCCGGCGCTTGCGCGGCCGAGTCAGCCTTTAGGCTGATTGCCAGGTACCATGTGAACAACACCGCGAAGAACGGCAGGCTTAACAGGAGTTCAACCTTGTACTTGATCAGGAAAACGCCAATCAGGAACGCGGAGCAGACCGCGTAGAAGAAAGATGAAAGCAACAGCGATTGCTCGGTGTAGCAGGCAAATGACCGGCGGTACAAACCGGCCTGGGTCGGGTTGGCGATGCGCCGGTATTCGGAGTAGCGTTTGGCGCCCATCAGGAACGCGCCGCCCATCCAGTAGGCGAGCAGGACGCTGCCGGGCGGGATTACGGCATCCGTCACCGCGAACCAGCCGAGCAGGAAACGGATCGGATTGTTGATTGATTCCGAAAGGACATCGAGATAGGGCCGGTCCTTGGTGCGCACAGGCTGGCAATTGTAGGCAATGCCCATGGCCAGCAGCCAGAGGCTGGTCACCAGGAAAGCCTGATTGATGCTCCAGGCCAGCGCGCCGCCCGCCAGGGCCAGGAAGGCATATTGCAAGGCCACCAAGCAGGGATTGAGGCGTCCCCTGGCGCCGGGCCGGTTCCGTTTCAGCGGATGGAAACGATCGAATGGAGCATCCAGGTACTCGTTGATCGTGTAGTTCGCCGACGCCATCAGGCAGCAACTTGCGAGGCCAAGGGGCAGATCGACGACAGGTTCAGCATTGGCGTGCCGCGCCAGGACGTAAGCCAGCGCGGCGCCTGGGATCATGAAGATGTTTTTCACCCAGTGATCGGGCCGGGCGATCTGGATATGGTCGCGCACGGCGTCCATCGGCCGCTCCTGAAGCGGCGCTATCGCCGGCAGTAGTTTGATGTCGCGCATCATGCCGCTTGTTGCACCGCGAGCAGGAACTTTCCGACCTCGGCCTGCAAGACCGCCGCCTGCTCGGTCATTGCCGTCGCCGCGCCCAGCACGCCGCCCGCGCGATCGCCAGTTTCCTCGACCACCTTGGTGACCGCGACGATGTTGCTGTTGACCTCCGCCGTGCCCGCGGCGGCATGTTGCACTGCCTGGGCAATGGATTGGGTCGCCTCGCCTTGCTGTTCGACCGCCGTGGCTATGATGGCCGCGATGTCGTTCATCCGCTGGATGGTTGCTCCGATCGAGCGCAGGGCGTTGACGGCCTCGGCGGTGGCGAGTTGCATCGCGGCGATCTGGCCGCCGATTTCCTGGGTTGCCTTCGCGGTCTGGGTGGCGAGGTTCTTGACTTCTCCGGCCACGACGGCGAAGCCCTTGCCAGCCTCGCCGGCCCGCGCCGCCTCGATCGTGGCATTGAGGGCGAGCAAATTGGTTCGGCCGGCAATCTCGCTGATCAGGCCGATCACAGCGCTGATCCGTTCGGCGGCGGCACTCAGGCCGCTGACGCTGGCGTCGGTGGCTTTGGCCTCGGCCATGCCATTCGCCGCGATGCGCGCGGATTCAGCCACCTGACGGGCGATTTCGGAAACCGAAACAGCGACCTGTTCGGCGCCGGTCGCGGCGGTGCTGACGCTCCTGGAGGCTTGGTCCGACGCAATGGAGACAGCCAGCGCTCGTTGCCCGGCGTCAATGGCGCATTGACGCATCGTTGTGGCGGCCAGCTTCATGGCGTCGGCTGATTCAGCGACGATCCGGGCGATAGCGCCCACGCTTTGCTCGAACTGGCCCACCAGGCGAGCCTGTCCGGTCATGCGCCGCCACGTCAACAGCGGGCCGGCGTAGCGGCCTTGTCGGTCAAGGATCGCGCTGACGCGCAAATCCACCGTCTCCGCTCCCAGCGTCATGCGCAACTGGCGCGGCAGGTTGGCTGGATCGGCGAGCAGGGCGCGCTGATGCGTCGGATCGCGGTGAAAGACGTCAATGCTCTGCCCGACCATTGCGTTGCTGGGCACTGCCAGATGGTCATTGACAGTATCCAGGATCTGCCGCGCTTCAGCATTCAGGTAGGTGATACGGAAGTCGCCAGCGGGTTCGGCCGTCATGACGCCGACCGGCAGTTGTTCGATCATTTGGCTCTGGATAAACGTTTTCCGCATGACCTCGCGCAGCGTTTCGATCGATGCCGCCATGCGGCCGATTTCGTCACGCTGGGTGGTGAAGGGCACGCGCTGATCCGTCTGCCCGCCGGCAATCGCCTGGACCGTGCGGGTCAGGCGGCGGATCGGGCCAGCGATCGTGCGGGTGACAAGATAACCCAGGCTGGGCATCAGCAGGGCGATGGCGGCAATCATCATCAGGATGTTGCGGTTGGCCTGAATGCCGGCGCTTCGCGCCATGCCAACAGCGGCGCGCTCATGTTCCGCGGCCTTTTCCACCAGTGCCTCGAACGCCGCTTGCATGGCTTGGCTGGCCTTTTCGACCTCGGCGCCGGCGACCTGGTCCAGCTTGCGCGTCATGGCGATCAAGTCTGATGACGCCCCGGCGATGCCTTTGCCAATCGCGTTCACCATCTGCGCGTCGGTCTTGATCGCATCGGAAGCCGTTCCGGACAGAATCGCGTTCATTGCCGCTTCCTGCTCGCCGGATGCGTCACGGATTTCATTGGCGGCTGACGGGTTGCCGGTCGCCATGAACATCAGGGCAGCCTGTTGGATACGGCTCATGGCAAGGCGATAGCGGGCCACCGCTTCAACTGTCGGGTCGCGTTGGTCGGCTTCGCTGGCCTGCGCCGCGCCGCGGACTGAATCAACGCCGCTGGAAAGCGCCGAACCGCGGGCGAGTTCCCCGACCAGGGTTGTCAGGCTGTTTTCAAAGGTGGAGCGCACCTGGAACAGCCGTTTTTGCCGAGCAGTCAGCATTTCAATACGCAGATCGGCTGCTTGTTTCACCGCTTCCAGCAGGCTATCGAGGCGAACCAAGGCGTCGGTGAAAAGACCATCGCCAGGGGCGACATCGACCTTTTGCAGGAGTGCCGCCGAAGCATCCTTTTGCCGTATCGCACGTTCCAGGGCACTGCGCACGGCGGGGATGGTCTGCTGCACCTGTAATTCTCGACTTACCACCCGCAGTTCCTGCGCGGCGATCAAGCTGCCTTGCACCTGGTGCTCGGCCGTGGCTTGCGCCGTGACGCCGGCTTGCAGCGAAGTCACGAAGCCAAGCCTGTCCAGCGCGAACCAGGAAACGCCTGCCAGCACGGCAAGCGCGGTGACAATCGTCATTCCCAGCTTGACGCCGATTGGCAGGTCTCGAATGAAGCGGAGCCAACCCATAGGCGATTACCCCTGATCAACGGGGCCAGCCTATCGGCCAAGCCTTAAAGAACTATGAAGATAAGTCCGATCGCGGCCCAGGACAGCAGCAGGGCGGAGAAGGTGAAGACGACGTTCCAGGCGGTGCTGACGGTCCAGGGAGAGACTCCGGCCCATCGGGCGGTGGTGATGGCCGAGGCGGACATGGGGGTCATGTTCACCGCCAAGCCCCAGCCAAGCATGCAGGCGAAGGCCAGGACAGCGGGGGAAATGCCGAAGCGGGCGGGATCAGGCATCGCAGCGCCCACCAGCGCGATCAGTGCGATGGGATTAAGACCAAGCTGCCCCGTGGCGATCAGCAGAACAGGGATGAGCAGGGGGATGACGATTGGTGGAAGATGGACGAGCAGGGGCGCGAGGGCGGCGGATGGCAAAGCGCCTCCTGCCGCGACGCCCATGAACCCGGAACCGGCGAGAACGGTTGCCTCGGCGCGGAAGCTTGGGATGCGGTGAAAGAAGCTGACGGCACGGCGCATGACCACGGCGGCGGCGCGCGGAACGGGGTTGGCAACGGCGATGAAGCGCCGCGCCTGCATGATGGCCCAGGCCAGTCCGGCCACAGGGACGATCAGCGTCACCGCGGCAACCAGGCTGACGCCAAAACACGCGCTGCCAAGCTCCGCCAACAGCATCACCGTTGCAACCAGGGCGACGATGCGCAGATGGATAGCCCAGGATTCCGTGGTTCGCGGACGGCTGCCGCCGGCTGTGGCGCCGCGAATGGCGGAGAAATGGTCCTCCAGCCAGCCGATGGCCATCATGCCGACAGACACGCAGAAAGCGGCCGGCAACAACAGGCGCATCGGCGCGGCCGGCACGGCCGTGGAAACAACAGCCGTCATCAGGTTGAGCGGACTCCAGCAGTTCATCACGGCAAAGCCGCGATAGATGGCCATGAGCATGCGCCGGGTGCGCAAGGCGCGGACATGGCCAGAGCCGCCGGCGGCCTGCAAGGTGTTTGCCCGCATGACCATTGCGCCCAGCAAGTCAATCGCACCGTAGGAGAGGATGATGCCAAACAGATGCCCGCCGGACGTCAGCGCGGCGTAACGCCGGCCGGGCGGCTGGGCCACCAGATGCTGACCGCAGCGGCGCACAAGCTTGCTGGTTTCGGCGGCGTCGCGGAGGGAAGCAAGAGCCAGGAAGAACGCGGCATAGGCGGCGCCTCGACGCCAAGCCGACAGGAACAGCGCCATGGGATCGGGAGAAAGGGCAATGCCGGCCAGCCCCATCGCCGTCAAGGCGAGCAAGAGAACCTGGGCGTAACGCCTCTGGTTGGGAAATTCGAGGATAAGGAAGATCAGGATGGAGACCGCGGCCACATTGCCAGCGCCCCGGAGGCCGGCGAACTGGTCGAGCAACGTTGCGATCCAAGCCAAAAGATAAGCGGCGGCGGAAGCCGGGCGCATCACGTGTTGTCCGAACGTGACCGCATGCTACGCTGATGACTGAAACCAATGCCGAGGCTCGCCATGCTGTTCGATTTCGCCACCACGCAAACTCGGGATATCTACAAGCTGTTGGTTTCAACAATTGGGCCGCGGCCCATCGCCTGGGTGACAACCCAGGATGTTGATGGAACAGTGAACGCTGCTCCCTATTCTTTTTTCAATGCCATGTCGGGAGATCCGCCGGTTGTGGCCTTCGGGATTGGCGGGCGAGCGCCGGGCGATGTCAAGGATACGGGAGGCAACATACGCCGCACCGGGCAGTTCGTCGTTAACTTGGTCAGTTACGCATTGGCCGAGCCAATGAACGTCACCGCGATCGACTTTCCCAAAAACGTGGATGAAGTCAAGGAAGCAGGACTTACGACGGCCGCCTCCTTGCATGTCAAGCCGCCGCGAATCGCCGAAGCGCCGGTTTCAATGGAATGCGAGCGACTAGTGATCGTGGATGTTGGGATTGATCGTGCCGTGGTGCTGGGCAAGGTGCTGGCAATCCATGTCCGGGATGACTGCGTACTGGACAAGGATCGCTGCTACATCGACACCCCCAAGCTTGACCTCATAGGGCGCATGCACGGCAGCGGGTGGTATTCGCGGGTAACGGATCGGTTCGACCTTCCCCGCATCAGCGTGGATGACTGGACGGCGCGGACGAGCGACATAACGAAGAATAAGTAGCCGCCACAGCCGAGAGGGCGCGCTGTTTTTGGTTGCGGGGATAGGATTTGAACCTATGACCTTCAGGTTATGAGCCTGACGA
>CAXTXZ010000188.1:0-2143 GCA_964248015.1 uncultured Rhodopila sp.
GCCGCGAACGGGATGAATTCGCTCAAGGCGGGTGTAGTTCAATGGTAGAACGGCAGCTTCCCAAGCTGCATACGAGGGTTCGATTCCCTTCACCCGCTCCACTGTTTTCAATGGTTATGATGCCTCTCTTGAGGTGAGCTGTTTTAGATCTCTCGCGGACCAGCCTTGCATGCAGCTTTTAGAGCTGATCAGCCAAAAATGGCCCTTGGACCGCATCTGGCACCGGCGGTCCGAAGGACTGACCGGCATGCGTGCCGGGCTGGGCGCGGCGGCCACGCGCCAAAATCAACAAGATGCCACGGCGCGCCGCAGCGCATTGTTTTCTTGGCAGATTCACGCCTCCGGACCTTTCAGTCCTCCGGCGATCCGCTCTGGCGGCCGTTGGCCGAGATTATCGGTCAACATCAAGCCTCGCTGGTATCAGTGGTTCCGCTGCCATGGTTCCCGGCAAAAATCATGGTGTTGGCTCATGGGCTTCGGACCAGCGATGATAAGCGAATGATAAAGTTGTCCTTCCATACCGAAAAGCGCGTGGCGGAAAGAGCGTTGGATGTCGCCTGGATCGTGGAGACGATTGTTGCGCCGGATTGGACGCGCGCTGACCCTGATCCTGGCCTGACGCGCTCCTACAAGGCAATTGCGGCGTTCGGCGGGCGCGTGCTACGTGTCGTGCACCGGCCTGATGGCAACGACACCCTTGTTGTGACAGCCCATTTTGACAGAAGCGCCAAGCGATGATGCGAACGAGCTACGACCCGGAAGCGGATGCCTTCTATGCACGGTTCGCGCCTGATGGAACTGCAATCGCCAACACAGACGAAGTTGCGCCAGGCGTGATAGTAGACCTTGACGCGCAAGGGCAAATGGTTGGCATCGAGGTTCTAGGCGTTAGGCTGCGCGGAAGTGGCGCATATGGCAAAGCACCAACGCCAAGCGCCCTTGCGGAATAATCCAGCAATGAAAACCATGCTGCCCAACCCGCCAAGCGCGAGCAAGGCGGGTTTTTCATGCCGAGAATAATTCACTGCATGCTCACGGCGATCAATGCCGCCTTCATTCCCAAGATAAATCGGCTTGACGAGTTTGCCGCCAGCCTTTGAAAGTGCGCGCTGGCAATCTTCACCGGAGGTGGAATGAGCGAGCTACCGTCGCATATGAAAGATATCTGCCTGGATGATCCCCTGCTTGATGTCGAATTCGCTGTTCAAAGCGTGAAGGACTTCCGCCGTGTTGTCCGGGAACTTGCGTCCGTTATGCAGCGGGAAGAGGATCACGCTTTTAACGAACTGCGGAATGCCTTGGTGGGTCCTCCTGAACTCACCCACGATTACCATGATCATGTAAGGGAAAGGCGGGACGACTTTATCGAGACGCTCGCTGGATCGATCTGCGTCCTTGCGCAAAAAAACATTGTTGCGCTTTCGAGCAAGGAAGATCGTCTTAGGCCTTAAGAACCGTCATTGTCTTGCGAGCGTGGCTTTTCTTGGCCACAACTACGAATATCACATGCATAAAGGCAAAATTATAGCTTTTCCGAGCTGATCTATGAGCTTGCGAACTTCTACAAACATTTCGATGAGTAAAACTCACGCGTTTGGGATAGTGACGAATTAGAAGGTATTGGTGGAACACTGCCGCTACAGCGGCGCGCACGGATTGCCGTCGAAGGCATTTGGTGTAAAGCGATGCGACCAGACGAAGCACGAGCCGTCATGCGGGTGCCAGCCGACACCAGTTTGGGATGCGCTTAAATTCTTTGGTGTTTCAGCCCCAAGCAACACCGAGAAACTCGCTGATTTACTTGATGATTGGGCAGATGCAGTACTGAAACGGTGTCGGGCCGTGCCTGAGTCGGAAAGGCTCCTCAGGACGTAAACGAACCAGCGGCGCCATTGCCATGGGCAAGTTAGCCCAAGGGCTTGGGCATTTCGGAGAACACCGAGAAACCTGTCGGCAACTTCAAGTCACTCACGTAATTTCTGCTTGGAAGATTTCGCACGTATATCAATGGCTTCAAATGAAATTACCAAGCTGCGTACAAGGGTTCGTTCCCTTCGCCCGCCCCACGATCCGCCCCTAAATCACTGAAGCCGCTCGCGGCCACTCATCACGGCCACCGTCTTGCCTTTTCATGGAATACGGA
>CAXTXZ010000188.1:2153-7075 GCA_964248015.1 uncultured Rhodopila sp.
AATACGGAAACGCGCCTGCGCCAGCCAGCCAGGATCGACGCCCATCGGGCACATCATACTGACGCAACGAAACTTCCAAGCATCGTAACGGACAATGTTGTTATAAAGAAATTAAATCGCGTGGGATACCGACACTAACCGGCCGTAAGGGCTACCGCACTTGGATTTTCGTCGTCCAGGCCGCTTCCCCAACGCCCGATTTTCAGGTCCGCGGGCGCGTTAAGCGCGTTAAAGCCATTCATCCGGCCGCGAATTTGCCTGTGGCATTCCTAACGCGATTGCCTTGTGTCACGGCCTCTCCCGCCCTTGACTGTTGAAACATCCTGCTACACCGTATGCGCAGTTTCCGTGGGCGTTGAATACATAACGGGAAACGGGGCCGTGTCGTCGTTAAGATCCGCGCCTGAGGTGCACTGACCGCGTGGCGCCTGAAGCGACGATGCCGCCTCCGTTCCTATGCGACAATAGGCCTTCCCGACCTGCGCGACAGGCTTCGGCCAACTCCGCGCAGCCGCCCGACCCGCCATGCTATCCACCCAACGTCCACAAGCGCCAACGCATCGCTGTCACAGGGAGAACCGAATATGACCTACCAGGACGACATCGCGCTCATGGCCCACCTGATGCGGCGCGCGGGGTTCGGAGCGTCTCGCGACGAGCTTGAGGCGCGCGTGGCCAAGGGATACGAGGCCACGGTCGAGGAACTGCTGCACCCCGAGACCCTGCCGCCGGTCGATCCGTACGAGTTGCTCCGCTATCAGCCCGCCGCCTTGCTGCCCGGCGGGCAGCCGCCGATGGGCAACGTCAACTACATGTACTACCTGGTCGGCACGCAGCGCCCGCTTGAGGAGAAGATGGCGCTGTTCTGGCACCACGTGTTCGCCACCGGCAACTCGAAGGTGGACAACTACGACCAACTGCTCGAACAGATCGAAATGTTCCGCAATGACGGCATGGGCAACTACCGGGAGCTCCTGCTCAAGATCGCGCGAAACCCCACGATGATCTTCTGGCTCGACAACAACCAGAACCACGGCACGGCGGTGAACGAGAACTGGGGACGCGAGCTGCTCGAACTGTTCAGCCTGGGCGCCGGGAACTACACCGAGAAGGACGTCCGCGAGGCCTCGCGCGCCTTCACCGGCTGGACCTTCGAGACCAAGATCCCGCGCCTGCCCTATGGGCGCTTCCCCTGGAAATTCGAGTACCGCCCGGAAGACCACGACGACGGCGCCAAGGAATTCCTGGGTCACCGCGGCCATCTCAACGGCGAGGACATCATCGACATCATCGTGCGGCAGCCGGCCTGTTCCCGCTTCATCTGCCGCCACCTGTACAACTTCTTCGTCGCCGACGAGCCGCAGGTGCCGGCCTGGTCGCTTGAGCCGCCCCGCGACCCCGAGGCGCTCGACGCGCTGGCGACGGCGTTCCGGGAGTCAAACTACGAGATCCGGCCCGTCCTGCGCCTGCTGTTCAACTCCGACTTCTTCAAGAACGCCCGCTACAAGCACCTGAAGTCTCCGGCGGAAGTGGTGGTCGGCACCCTCCGCCTGGTGGGCGGGCACGAGTTGCCCAAGCCAGGGTACGGCGAGATCGCGATGCAGCCCTCCTACATGGGGCAGGACCTGCTCAACCCGCCATCCGTGGAAGGCTGGCACACCGGCTCGGAGTGGATCAACAGCGGCTCCCTGATGGCCCGCATCAACTTCGTCGCCGACCATCTCGGCAACCAATCGCTGCCGGGCGTGCGCGCCATCATCGACCGGCTGAAGGCCAAGGGCAGCCTGGCCCCCGAAAAACTGGTCGATGCCTGCCTGGACCTGCTTGGCCCGATCGAGGTCCGCCCGGACACCCGTAGGGAGCTGGTCGACCAGGCCAACCAATGGGGCCAGTTGAGCTGGGACGGCGAGCCGGGCGCCACGGCCGCCGCGCGGCACGCCACCGAAATGATGCAACTGATCGTCGCCACGCGCGAGTACCAATTCGCCTGACGCCAGACTGACGGAAACAGAACGGAGGACAACTTGATGGCTGCAACCCAGAAGGACCCCGTCTTGGTGGTGGTCCAGCTAACCGGCGGGAACGATTACCTCAACACGGTGATCCCTTACAACAACCCGCTGTACAACGACAACCGCAAGGCGGTCGGCATACCCGAAAGCCAGATCCTGGCCATCGACAACGAGTACGGCTTCCCCCGCTACCTGGCCCCGATGAAGAAAATCTGGGACGAGGGCAAGCTCGCCGTCATGCACGGCGTCGGCTACCTCGATTCCCCCCGCTCGCACTTCCGCTCCATGGACATCTGGCACACGTGCGAGGCGGACAAGGTGGGAACCGAGGGTTGGCTCGGCCGGGTGGTGCGCGAGTTCGACCCCAGGAAAGACAACGTGGTGACCGCCGTCAGCTTCGGGCCGTGCCTGTTCCGGGCGCTGGCGGTGCCTGGGGTGCCCGTCGCGTGCGTCGCCGGCGAACTGGAGAAATACGGCTTCCTGCCGAACATCCAGGAGCCGACGCAGCGGCAACAGGTGCTGGATCGTTTCTCCCGCATGTACCAGCCGATCGAGGGCAGCGGCGTGATGGACTACCTTGGCGCCACCGGCCTGGATTCGTTGCGGGGCGCGGACATCCTGAAGGTCGCGCCGTCGCTCTACAAGTCCGAGGTGAAGTACCCGAACACGGCGATCGCCAGCAAGCTGCGGGGCGTCGCCCAGGTTCACCTGGCCAACTTGGGCACAAGGGTGTTCTATTGCGACCATGGCAGCTTCGACAGCCACGCCGGGCAGAACCCGCTGCACGCCAAGCTGTGGGCCGACGTGTCGGAGGGCCTGGACGCGTTCATGACGGACCTCCGGCAGCACGACGCGGCCGACAATGTCATCGTGCTGATGTTCTCGGAGTTTGGCCGCCGGGTTCGCGACAACGGCTCGGGCACGGACCACGGCGCGGCCGGGGCGACCTTCGTGTTCGGCGACAAGGTCAAGGGCGGCCACTACGGCGAGTACCCCTCGTTGGCGGCCGAGCGGCTGGTGCAGGGCGACTTGAACCCGAGCATGGACTTCCGGGGCATCTACTCGACGATCCTGGACAAGTGGCTGAAGATGAACCCGGCGCCGATCGTCAATGGCCACTACGAGCAGGCGGCATTCTTGAACTGAGCGAAAGCCTGACGGGATCTGCCCCCGCTCCTTTGAGCGGAGCTTTGGTATCAGCCAAAGGCGCGGGGTCGGGCGCTTGCGATAAACCTCCGGACGGGCGGAGGCAGGAACGGCTGCAATGGGAGGGAATGATGCCGCTTACGACCGTTTCCAACGGAAGGACTTATGACTGGAGCCACGCCGTGGGACGCGCCGCGGCGACCGGCACGGGGTTCAATTACCCGCAGACGATGTGCCTGGGGAACGACGGCGACGTCTTCGTCGCCAACCGGGGCAACGAGAACAACTTCGGCCAGCGCGTCAACCGGGTGAAGCTGGGCGCCCCCGGCGACGAGGAGCTGCTGGCCGAATTCTTCGAGTGGGGCACGGGCGAGGGACGTTCGACCTGGCCGTTCGGCGTCGCGGTCGATGGCGCGAACACGGTCTATGTGTCCGACGAATGGGCCAACACGATCTCCGTGTTCCACACCAACGGCTCCTTCATCCGCTCGTGGGGCAAGGCGGGCAGCGGGGATGGCGAGCTGCTGCGCCCGGCTGGCCTGATATGCGACGCGGCGGGCAATGTCATCGTCGTGGACAGCGGCAACAATCGCTTGCAGGTTTTCACCCCCGACGGGAAGTTCGTCGCCAAGCACGGCAAGGCCGGCGGCGGGGATGGCGAGTTCAACCAGCCTTGGGGAATAACCCTCGATTCCGCTGGCAACATGTACGTGGCGGATTGGAAGAACCATCGGGTGCAGAAACTGTCGCCTTCCGGCGAGTTCCTGATGAAGATCGGCGAATACGGCAAGGTCGCCGCGCCCGCGGACGCGTTCGCGGTCACTTACCTTGGCCCCTATGTCTCAAGCACCCTGCCGCCCGAGTACCCCAAGGCGGGGCTGCTCAATCATCCCACCGACGTCGCCGTGGACAGCGACGGGGACATCTACATCGCCGATTGGGGCAACCATCGGATCAGCATCTTCGATTCCCAGGGACGGCCGCTCACGAACCTGCTGGGCGACGCCCAGGTGATGTCCAAGTGGGGCCAGCAGAGCATCGACGCCAACCCGGACATGATGAAGGCGCTGCGGCGCGTGCGGAACCTGGAGCCGCAATGGCGCTTCTGCTTTCCGACGGCGGTGGACTTCAATCCCAAGACCGACGAAATCATCGTCGCCGACAGCCAGCGCAATCGCCTGCAAATTTATCGGAAGGTCCGCGACTACGTGGATTTCCAGGCGAACCTGTAGGGCGCGCCGGGCCTTGTCCCGGTAGCAATCCCCGCTCCCCGCGCCACAAGCCATGGCGCGCCGCAGCCCGGTTGGCACCGTGGCGCGCCATGGCCCGTCGCTTCCCAGGCGGACGCACGCCTCCGGGCCTTTCGGCCCTCCGGCAATCTGCGTTGAATGCGTTTACCCAGCCGCGAATTCGGCTATGACGTTGCCAATGCGACTGCCCTGCGCCACCACGCCATCCACGCTGAAGCGTCGCTTGGGCCTGTCAAGGACCAGGACAGCCGCAGGCCCGTGCCCAACGCCATGACGCGGCGCGACGCCCGCCGGCCCAAGACGAAAGCCAAGGCAAAGCCCGCTGGCACCACCATGACCAACCTTGGGAGCATCGCATGCCAACGCCGGGCTGGGCCGTGTGGTGCGTCAGCGCCATCCTGCATTTCGTCTCGCCCATCCCCCTGCTGAACGTCCTGGCCACCACCGGCGACGCCGCCCGGACGCTCGACGTGGCGTACGGCGCCGGACCCCGCCACGACCTGGACATCTACGC
>CAXTXZ010000189.1:0-1769 GCA_964248015.1 uncultured Rhodopila sp.
TCCAGGCGCTGGGCGGGAACGGCTACATCAACGACTATCCCACCGGACGGTTGCTGCGGGATGCCAAGTTGTACGAGATCGGCGCGGGAACCAGCGAGATCCGCCGGATGCTGATCGGGCGTGAGCTGTTCGCCGAGACGGTGTGACGCGCAAAACTTTGCCTCCTGGCCCATCAGGCTCTACACCTTCCTGAAGACGGAACCCACTGCCTGACAGGCCCGCATGCTGCGCTCGGACATGAATACCAGATCGGATAGCTTCGCGGCCAACGCCGAGGCGATGCGCGGCCTCGTGGCGGACCTGCGGGCACGGGTTGCCGAGGTCTCGCAAGGCGGCGGCGCCACGGCCCGCGAACGGCATGTCGCCCGCGGCAAGCTGCTGGCGCGCGAGCGTGTGGCGACGCTGATTGATCCCGGGTCGCCGTTCCTGGAACTCTCGCAGCTCGCCGCGTTCGGGCTGTATGACGGAGAGGTGCCGGCGGCGGGGATCGTCACCGGCATCGGCCGCGTGTCGGGGCAGGAATGCGTCATCGTGGCGAACGACGCCACGGTGAAGGGCGGCACCTACTTTCCCATGACGGTGAAAAAACATCTTCGCGCGCAGGAGATCGCGCGCAAGAACAACCTGCCCTGCCTGTACCTGGTGGACTCGGGCGGCGCTTTCCTGCCGCTGCAGGACGAGATCTTCCCCGACCGGGAGCATTTCGGCCGGATTTTCTACAACCAGGCCAACATGTCGGCCGAGGGCATCCCGCAGATCGCCGTGGTCATGGGGTCGTGCACCGCCGGCGGCGCCTACGTGCCGGCGATGAGCGACGAGAGCATCATCGTCCGCAAGCAAGGCACCATCTTCCTTGGCGGCCCGCCGCTGGTGCAGGCGGCGACGGGCGAGGTTGTTTCGGCCGAGGACCTGGGCGGCGCGGATGTGCACGCCCGGACGTCGGGTGTGGTGGATCACTATGCGCGCAACGACCGGCACGCGCTGGCGATCTGCCGCCGTATCGTCGCCGGACTGAACCGGCGGAAGCCTCCAGGATTGGCGATGCGGCAGCCGGAGCCGCCGCGCTACGACCCGGCGGAACTGCACGGCGTCGTGCCGGCCGACCTGCGCGCGCCCTATGACGTGCGGGAGGTGATCGCCCGCATCGTCGACGGCAGCGACTTCGACGAATTCAAGAAGCTCTACGGCACGACCCTGGTCTGCGGCTTCGCGCGCCTGTACGGCTACCCGGTCGGCATCATCGCCAACAACGGCATCCTGTTCAGCGAATCATCCCTGAAGGGCGCGCATTTCATCGAGCTTTGCAGCCAGCGGAACATCCCCCTGGTGTTCCTGCAGAACATCGCCGGCTTCATGGTTGGCCGCAAATACGAGTCGGGCGGCATCGCCAAGGATGGCGCCAAGCTGGTCACCGCTGTCTCCACCACCGCCGTGCCGAAGCTGACCCTGATTATCGGCGGCAGTTATGGCGCGGGGAATTACGGCATGTGCGGCAGGGCCTATGACCCGCGGTTCCTGTTCATGTGGCCGAACGCGCGCATCTCCGTCATGGGTGGCGAACAGGCGGCAGGGGTGCTGGCAACCGTGCGCAGCGGGTCGGCCGACTGGACGCCGGCGCAGGAGGACGCCTTCAAGGCGCCGATCCGGGCGCAGTACGACAAGCAGGGGCATCCCTATTACGCCAGTGCTCGGCTTTGGGACGACGGGATCATCGATCCGGCCGACAGCCGCCGCGTGCTGGGCCTTGCCTTGTCCGCGGCATTGAACAA
>CAXTXZ010000189.1:1869-7070 GCA_964248015.1 uncultured Rhodopila sp.
CCGGCCTTCGCGGAAGCCTGCGCCTCGGCCGGGATCGTGTTCGTGGGACCGCCCCCGTCAGCCATGCGCGCGATGGGATCGAAGTCATCGGCCAAGGCGCTGATGGAGGCATCCAACGTGCCATTGCTGCCTGGCTACCATGGCGAGCGGCAAGATGCCGATTTCCTGTGCGGGCAGGCGGTCCGCATCGGCTTTCCCGTGGTCATCAAGGCGGTGTCGGGCGGCGGCGGACGCGGCATGCGGGTTGTCGCGGCGCCGGCGGAGTTCGGCGCGGCCCTGGCATCGGCGCGCCAGGAAGCCGCCTCGGCGTTCGGAGACGACCGCGTCCTGATCGAGCGCTACCTGCAACGGCCCAGGCATATCGAGGTGCAGGTCTTCGCCGACACCCAAGGCAACGTCGTGCATCTGTTCGAGCGTGACTGCTCGACGCAGCGCCGCCACCAGAAGGTGATCGAGGAAGCCCCTGCCCCCGGCCTGTCCAGCGGGCAACGCGACGCGATGGGCGCGGCGGCGGTGGCGGCGGCGCGCGCGGTTGGCTATGTCGGCGCCGGGACCGTCGAATTCGTCGCCGATGCCGACGGGTTCTTCTTTCTGGAAATGAACACCCGGCTGCAGGTCGAGCACCCGGTGACCGAAATGGTGACCGGCGTCGACTTGGTGGAATGGCAGTTGCGCGTGGCGGCCGGCGAAACCTTGCCGCTCAGCCAGCCCGCCATAACCCTGGCGGGACATGCTATCGAGGCCCGTCTTTACGCCGAGGACCCGGCGCGGGATTTCGCTCCCTCCGTTGGTCGGCTGGCCCTGTTCCATGCGCCGGCGGAAACCGACGGGGTCCGCGTTGACACCGGTTTCGCCACTGGTGACACGGTATCAATCCATTACGACGCGATGCTGGCAAAACTGATCTGCCACGGCCGGACGCGGGATGCCGCGCTGCGCCGGATGGCGCAGGCACTGGCGGACTGCGCCGTGGCAGGCATCGCCAGCAACCTCGATTTGCTCTGCCGGATCGTGGCGCATGCCGATTTTGTCGCGGGCGGGATCGACACGGGCTTCATCGCGCGAGAAGCCGGAACCCTGCTGGCGGGACAGGGCGCGCCGCCGCAGGCAGTGTTGGCGATGGCGGCGCTGTGCGTGCTGGACACGGAAGCGAAGCGTGGCGGCAGCGATGTGTTCTCGCCCTGGGATGAGCGTGACCTGTGGTGGCTGAACACGGCGCCGCCGCGCGTGCTGAACTTTTTTGCCGGGGAAACAGGTTGTCCGGTCACCGTCAGCCGTGAGGGGGATGGCTGGCGGCTCCAGGCGGCGGATGGCGTGTTGATCGGTCAGGCCCAGGCCTCGGCCGACGGGCGGCTGCGCGTGGCGCTGGACGGCGCGTGGCGCACGGTGACGGCGGTGCTGGACCAGGATGTGGTCACGCTGCGGGATGCTGGGCTGACATGGCGGCTGACCCTGCCCGACCCGCTGGCAAGCGCGGATGACGAGGAAGCCGCCGGCGATCGACTCGTGGCGCCCATTCCGGGATTGGTGACCGAGGTCTCTGTCTCCGTTGGCGAGCACGTCGGCCGTGGGCAGGTGTTGGTGGTGCTGGAGGCGATGAAGACCGTCTTCCGCCTTTCGGCGCCAGCGGACGCCCTTGTTGCGGAGGTGACCTGCTCGGTTGGCGACATGGTCCAGGAAGCGCAGATACTTGTCAGTTTTGCTGAATCAGGCACAGCATAACCAAGCTTACTATTTCATATCATCATTAGAATAGTGAAAACTGGGCCTTGATTTGGAAAAACTTGCTCGTGTGGAAGGAATATTGCAGCCTAATTGTGACACCTGAATTTAATTGCGCTTGGTGAAGATCAAGATTCTAACCGAGGTAGCGTCAATGTGTTAGGGAAAGAGAGTTGCAGGCATGAGCCTGCGATATTCTTCTAAGGACACTCTTGCCATGAATGCGATTTCTCGTTCGGCTCTGCTCGTTGCCATGATGTCAGTGGTTCCAGTGGCCGCGACGTTGGCGCAAAACAATAATCCTGGCGACAACGGCGGAATCCAAGGTTCCAAGATCGCGAGGCCAAGCTATCCCGGAGGCGGTGCCAACCCGGCATTGAAGGATCGTAATTCCACAATGGGAAGAAACGTTCCCACCGCGGCAAACCCGACCGCGCCCGGCGCGACCGGTCGTACCGTTGTGCCAGGTGACAAGAGCACCGTAGGGACCGATCGTCAGGGCACGACACAAACCAAGACGGGCTCCGGCTCAGGAAGCGGCGGCGGCGGCGGCAGCTAACGAGCGCCTCGTTGCCGCAAGCTTGAGGGGCTGGCCCCATTGGTTGAAGGGATCGTCGGATGGGTAATGCTCTACGCTCCGGTTTGCTGTTCGGGGCACTGCTTGTCCTTCCGGCAGGCTGTGGCATGACACAAAGCTCTGGAAACCTAGCCCAGGGCAGCAATGCGCCGGGCAATACGGGACGAACAAAGGTCATCGGCTCGAACAGCACCGTCGCGGGCGACGCGGAAGCGACGTACCAACAGCAGAAATGGCCGTTGGTGCCGCCCCGCTGACGGTTCAAGCCTGACAGGCCGCTGGTTGCCAGCCATCTGGACCGGCGTCCGTCGGTTGCGTGGTTCGCTTGCTCCTGTATTCAATCTGCGCAACAGCAGCAGGAGCAGTCGTGCCGCCAGAAACCGGACTGCGGTCAGCCGCGGACAGCGTGCCCTTGGACTGGAATGCGATCAGGGTTCATCTGGCCGTCTTCGGTCACAGGTTGGACCCCGAGCCTTCCCCGCGCCAGTTTGCCGGCGGATTGGCCAACCTGAATTATCTTATCCACCTGGATGGCAAACCGGCTGTCCTGCGTCGGCCGCCGCTGGGGGAACTGCCCGCCGGCGCTTATGACATGGCGCGTGAATTCAAGATATTATCCCGCCTTCCCGATGCGCTGACGTTTATCGCGCGCGGGCTGCATCTGTGCGACGACCCGACGGTGATCGGGCAACGGTTCCAGATCATCGAATACCGGCCCGGCTTGGTGATCCGCGAACACCTGCCGCCCGGCCTCGGCAGTCGTCCGGACATAGGGGCGCGCTTGTCACAGGTGCTGCTGGAGACCATCGCGGCAATTCATGCGGTCAACACGGCTTCCGTCGGGTTGGACGACCTGGGACGGCCGGAAGGCTTCCTGGCCAGGGGCGTGGCGGGCTGGCGGAAACGCGGGCTGGCGGCGCGGCAGGACGGCACGGACAGCCTGCACAACGCTGTCGGCTCCTGGCTGGAACGCAACATCGTGCCGGACGGTCCGCCGGCCTTGCTGCACAATGATTTCAAGCTCAACAACATGATCCTTGATCCGGACAATTTCTCGCCACGGGCGGTGGTGGATTGGGACCAGGGAACGCGGGGCGACCCGCTGTTCGATTTCGCCACGCTGTTGTCCTATTGGATTCACGCCGACGATCCTTGGGCGATGCACGACATGGCGCAGATGCCGGCTGTGGAAGCCTGTTTGTGTTCGCGCCAGGATGCCGTCGCGGCCTATGCGCGCCTGTCCGGGCGTGACATGTCTGACTTCCTGTTTCATCGTGTGCTGGCGATGTACAAACTGGCCGTCATCTTTCTGCAGCTTGGCCTGCGCTACCGCGCAGGCGTCACCCGAGAGCCCCGTTACGCGCTCCTGGCCGGCATCGGCACCGGCATACTGGAATTCACCCACGAGATCGCCCAAGGACACGCCTTCTGATGGATTTCGCCCTTTCCCCCGAACTGCGGGAATTGCAGCAGCGCGCACGGGCTTTCATCCGTGACAAGATCATTCCGCTGGAAGGCGACAGCCGGCAGACGCATCACGGCCCGACCGAAGCCTTCCGACGCGAGCTGGTCGCGCTAGGCGCCGAAGCCGGGCTGCTGGCGCCGCATGTCGGGGTCGAATACGGCGGCCTCGGGCTGTCGCATGTCGGCAAGGCGGTGGTGTTCGAGGAAGCCGGCTATTCCCTGCTCGGCCCCGTCGCGATGCACATCTTCGCGCCCGACGAGGGCAACATGCACCTGCTGGAAACCATTGCGTCAAAGGAACAAAAAGACCGTTGGTTGCGTCCGCTCGCCGCCGGCAGGACGCGATCGTGCTTCTGCATGAGCGAGCCTGCGCCGGGCGCGGGCTCCGACCCGGCGGCGCTGCGGACGACGGCGGTGAAGGATGGCAACCATTACGTCATCAACGGCGACAAATGGTTCATCACCGGCGCGGAAGGCGCGGCCTTCGCCATCATCATGGCAAAGGATGAAGCGGGCCAGGCGACCATGTTCCTCGCGGACATGGACACGCCGGGGATCGAGATCGTCCGCGCGATGGACAGCCTGGACCACGCCTTCGCCGGAGGCCATGCGGTGATGCGGTTTAACAATGTGCGCGTGCCGGCCAGCGATATCCTGGGCGAGCCGGGCAAGGGGTTCCGTTACGCCCAGGTTCGGCTGGCGCCGGCCCGGCTGACGCATTGCATGCGCTGGCTCGGGGCGGCGAAGCGGGCGCACCAGATCGCGACGGACTACGCGCTGAAGCGGGAGGTGTTCGGATCGAAGCTGATCGGCCATGAAGCCGTCGGCTTCATGCTGGCGGACAACGAGATGGACATCCGCATGAGCCGGCTCTCGATCCTGCACACCGCCTGGCTGCTGGACCAGGGAGAGCGCGGCGGAACCGAATCGTCCATGTCGAAGGTGTTTTGTTCCGAGGCGATCTGGCGCGTGGCGGATCGTTGCGTCCAAGTGCTGGGCGGGCAAGGCGTCACAGGCGAAACCCTGGTGGCGCGAATCTTCAACGAAGTGCGCGGCTTTCGCATCTACGACGGCCCGTCCGAGGTGCATCGCTGGAGCCTCGCGCAACGGATCGCCCGCAACGGAGCGAACTGGTGAGCGATTTCGACCTGACCGGGAAAGTCTGCGTCGTCACCGGCGCAGGCCGCGGCATCGGCCGCGGCATGGCGGAAGGATTGGCGCGCCATGGCGCAACCGTGGTGCTGAGCGGGCGGACGCGGGCGACGCTGGAGGAAACCGCCGGCATCATCGGCGCGAAGGCGGTGGTGGTCACGGCGGACGTCGCGCAGGAAGCCGATGTCCTGGCGCTGCGCGACGCGGCGCTGGCGCAATGCGGGCGGATCGACGTGCTGGTCAACAACGCCGGGGTGAACGCGATCTACAAGGGGATCGAGCGCAC
>CAXTXZ010000190.1:0-6998 GCA_964248015.1 uncultured Rhodopila sp.
AGATCATTCCACGTCGCGAAAATGAACAGCCCGGCAAGAACGGCGAGGCCGGCGCGAAAGCCATATTCCAGCGTACGCGGCGGGAGCGGACGGCCACGCAGCGCTTCCGCCAGATAGAACAGCAAGTGCCCACCGTCCAGCACGGGAATCGGGAATAGGTTGATCAGGCCAAGGTTGACCGACAGCACGGCGATAAAGGTGATCAGGCTGGCCACGCCCAGTTGCGCCACTTGCCCGGATAGCTGCGCGATGCGGAGCGGCCCGCCCAGTTCCTCCGTGCCACGGCTGCCGCTTATCATCTGCGAAAGGCCGCTGAAGGTTTCCGTCGTGATCGTCCAGGTCTGCCGCACGCCTCCCCAAAGCGCGGCCGGCACGCTGACCGGCTGATACGCCAGGACGCCGCCGCGGACTCCCAGCATGCCAACCTGGCGCCCGCCTGATTCGTGCTGGTCGGTGGTGACCGGAAGCGCCTGCGCTGTCCCATCCCGCTCAATCGTCATCGACAACGTGGCGGCGGGGTGGGCGGAGATGATGCGTTGCAGGTCCTCGAATGTCGCGATCGGCTGATTGTCGATCGACACGATACGGTCGCGCGCGGCAAGGCCGGCGCGGGCGGCGGCGCTGTTCGGCAGCACGTCGCCGATCACCGGCAAGGTGACGGGCTTGCCGATGGCAATGAACAAGGCGGCGAAGACCGCCATCGCCAGCAGGAAATTCGCCGCCGGGCCGGCCGCGACGATGATGGCGCGGGACAGCACGGATTTCTCGTGAAAAGTCTGCCCGGGAATCCAACTGGCGCGCACCGCGTCGGAGACGTCTTCCGGACGCTCCTGCCCATGCATCTTCACGTATCCGCCCAGCGGCAGCCAAGCCAGCTTCCACACCGTGCCATGCCGGTCGGTCCAGGACGTGATGGCCTTGCCAAAGCCGATCGAGAACGCCTCGACCCGGACGCCGCGCCAGCGCGCCGCGAGGTAATGGCCAAACTCGTGAACGAACACGAGGACGCCCAGCACGACGACGAACGCCGCGGCGCTACGGATAAACTCGAAGACAGGGGTCAGCACGGTTCATGACTTTCGGATCGAATGCAGGATCATCAGGCAGCCTGCGCCGGCATCAGCCGATGGGCCGCCCGGCGCGCGATTTCGTCAAGTTCAATGACATCTTCCAGCGACTCAGCCGCTGGCGTGCCAAGATGCTGCAGCACACGGGCGACTGTTTCGGCGATGGCGAGGAAACCGATCCGCTTTTTCAGGAAAGCTTCAACTGCGACCTCGTTCGCCGCGTTGAGAATGGTGGGGGTTCCGCCGCCGGCTTGCAATGCTTCCCGCGCCAGGCGCAGCGCGGGAAACCGCAGGAGGTCAGGAGCCGCGAAGTCCAGGCGGCTGACCGTGGCCAGGTCCAGGCGGCGCGACGTGGTGGCCATGCGCCGGGGCCAGGCCAAGGTGTGCGCAATAGGAATACGCATGTCAGGCGAGCCAAGCTGCGCCAGAACCGAGCCATCATGGTAATAGACCATGCCATGCACGACGGACTGAGGATGCACCAGCACCTCGATCGCGGCTTCATCCAGGCTGAACAGGCGGGCCGCCTCGATCAGTTCCAGCCCCTTGTTCATCATCGTCGCCGAGTCGATGCTGATCTTCGCGCCCATCGACCAGACCGGATGGCGCAGCGCCGCTTCCGGCGTGGCGCGGGCCATGTCCTCGTGGCTGGCGGTGCGGAACGGGCCGCCCGAGGCCGTCAGCACGATCTTCTCGATCGCGCCATGGTTGCCGTCCGCCATCGACTGGAAGATCGCATTGTGTTCCGAATCGACCGGCAGCAGCGTCGCCCCGGCATCGCGCACCGCGCGCAGCATCACGTCGCCGGCGCACACCAGCGCTTCCTTGTTCGCAAGGCCGATGAACGCGCCACGCCGCACGGCCGCCAACGTAGGGGCAAGGCCGGCAGCGCCTGTGATCGCGGCCATCGTCCAGTCGGCTTGGCGCGAGGCTGCCTCGATCACCGCTTGGGGGCCGGCGGCGACCTCGATGCCGGTGCCGGACAAAGCATCGCGCAACGCGGGATAATGCACGGCGTCGGCGACAACGGCCAGTTCGGCGGACAAGGCGACCGCCTGTTCGGCCAGCCGCGCGACATTCTGCCCCGCCACCAGGGCACGCACCTTGAACCGGCTGGGATCGGCCGCCAGCAGCGCGATTGTCTGGGTTCCCACGCTCCCGGTGCTGCCAAGAATGGTGACCGACCGAGGCGCCTCGGATGCGGCGGAAGGAGAAAGGACGTTCATTGCCAGACGATTACACCACGTCCGAGCATAAGCGCCAGTAGCGCCACCGCCGGCGCCGCGGCGAGCAAGGCATCGAGCCGATCCAGCAAGCCGCCATGGCCGGGGATCAGCCGGCCGGAGTCCTTGGCGCCGAACTGGCGTTTCAGCAGGCTCTCGAACAAGTCGCCCAACTGGGCGACGCAGCCGGTCACGCCGGCGAACAGCATAGCCCGCCAGGGCACGCCGCCCGGCCCAAGGATCATCGCGGCGATGCCCCCCGCCGCAACGGCGGCAACCAGGCCGCCCACCGCGCCCGACACCGTCTTGCCAGGCGAGATGCTTGGCGCAAGCCGCCGTCCTCCGATCGCTCGGCCCGCGACGTAAGCGCCGATGTCGCTTGCCCAAACAACCAGAAGCAGCACGATGACATTGCTCAGCCCGCTGATGGGCGCCTGCCGCAACCAGACCAAGGCAATCGCGCCGGCGCCAAGGTAGGGAACGCCCAGCGCCAGCAGGTTGGCCCTGCCAAAACCTTTGGCGAACAGCACGGCGGCAACGGTCGCAGCCGCCAGCGCCACGAGCGCGGCCTGCGGCGCGCCAACCGCGTCACAGGCAACAGCGGCGGGAAGCATGGCGAAGATCAGCACCGACGCAAGCGAATAGGGGCAACGGCAAAGCGTCAGCCATTCGTGCGACAAGCCGATGGTGATCAGGCCCACCAACCCCGCGAAGGCCGCGCCGCCAATCCAGATACAGCCCAGCGCGAGCGGAGCCAGCACGGCGGCTGACAGGACGCGGGTGCGCAGGTCGCCCCACCGTTGCGGCCGCCGGTCCTTGACGGGCCGTTCGGGGCGAACGCCGTCGGCGATCGGCTCAACCCGCGCGAGCGCCGAAGCGCCGCTCTCGCCGAGCGTATTCCGCCAGCGCCATGGTGAAGTGGGTTTGTTCGAAATCGGGCCAGAGCACCTCAAGGAACACCAGTTCGGCATAAGCCGACTGCCAAAGCAGGAAGTTCGACAGGCGCTGCTCGCCCGAGGTCCGGATGATCAGGTCCGGGTCCGGCATGCCGGCGGTGGCCAGGAAGCGGGCGAAGACGTCCTCGGACAGATCGCCGGCATCGATACGCCCGGCCTGCACCGCGGCGGCGGCGGCCCTGGCGGCGGCGGCGATCTCGGCCCGCGCGCCATAGGACAGGGCAATCGTCAGGTTCAGCTTGGTGTTGGCGATGGTGTCAAGCTCCGCCGCGGCGAGATCGCCCTGTATGTCGGTGTCGAACCGGCAGCGGTCGCCGATGAAGCGCAGCCGCACGCCGGTTTCCTTCAGTTCGGCGATCTCGGTCTTCAGGTAGCGCCGCAGCAGGCCCGTCAGGTCCATGATCTCGCCCGCCGGCCGGCGCCAGTTCTCGCTGCTGAAGGCATAGATCGTCAGCCAGGACACGCCGGAGCGTATTGCCGCCTCAACCGCCCTGCGGACCGCCCGCGCGCCTTCCCGATGGCCCGCGATCCGCGGCAGGCTGCGCGACGAGGCCCAGCGCCCGTTGCCGTCCATGATGATCGCGACATGGGTAAGGATGGGTCGGCACCCGCCGGATTCATCCAGCGCGGCGCCGCCGGACGCCGTAAGGGGAAGTGGCTGGCCATTCGTTGCCACAATGGCCGCCTTGGTAAAGACAGGCATCCTGTGCCTTCACTCGCTTTAAACCTGCTTGATGTCCTTTTCCTTGTCCGCGAGGGCTTCGTCCACCTTTTTAATGAATTGATCGGTGAGTTTCTGCACCTCGTCGGCCCAGTTCTTCGCCAGGTCCTCGCCGATCTCGTGCTTTTTCTCGTGCGCCTTGATCTGCTCCATGCCGTCACGCCGCACGCCGCGCACCGAGACCTTCACGCCTTCCGCGTATCTCGCCGCCATCTTCGCCAGTTCGTTGCGGCGCTCCGTCGTCAGTTGCGGTATCGGCACGCGGACGATCATGCCGTCGGCGGCGGGGTTCAGGCCCAGGCCGGCGTCGCGTATGGCGCGCTCGACCGCGGACACCATCGATTTGTCCCATACCTGCACGGTCAGCATGCGCGGCTCGGGCGTGCCGACGGTGCCCACCTGGTTCAGCGGCATCTCGGCGCCGTACGCGGTCACCTTGACCGGGTCCAGCAGGGCGGGGTGGGCGCGTCCCGTCCGCAAGCCGGCGAATTCACGCCGCAATGTTTCCAACGCGCCATCCATGCGCCGGGTCAAATCCTGTTTCAGGCTGTTCAGGTCCGCGGTGGCCATGGCGATGCCTCCAACTCGCTTAGTTTTCGATGATCTTGGTGAACGCGCCCTCGCCGCGCATGACCTGCGCGAAGGCGCCGGGCGCGTGGATGTTGAAGACGATGATCGGCAGGTGGTTTTCCCGCGCCAGGCTGATCGCCGCGGCGTCCATCACGCCCAGGTCGTTGGCCAGCACATCATGGTAGCTCAGTTGCTCGTAGCGAGTGGCGTTCTCGACCTTGCGTGGATCGGCGGAATAAACGCCATCCACCTGGGTGCCCTTCAGCAGCGCGTCGCACTTCATCTCGGCCGCGCGCAGGGCCGCGGCGGTGTCCGTGGTGAAGAACGGATTGCCGGTGCCGGCGCCGAAAACCACGACCCGGCCCTTTTCCATGTGCCGTTCCGCCCGCCGGCGGATGTAAGGCTCGCAGACAGACGACATCGGAATGGCTGACTGCACCCGCGTCGCGACATCCCGTTTCTCCAGCGCCGACTGCATCGCCAGGGCGTTCATCACGGTTGCCAACATGCCCATATAGTCCGCCTGGGCGCGATCCATTCCGGATGCCGCGCCGGACACGCCCCGGAAGATGTTGCCGCCGCCAATCACCACCGACACCTGCACGCCCATCTCCACGACATGCTTGATGTCCTTGGCGATGGCGTTGACCATGTCGGTGTCCAGGCCGTACTCGCGCCGGCCCATCAACGCCTCGCCGGATAGTTTCAGCAGAACACGTTTATAAACGGCAGGCTGTGTCATGCGATTCCTGTGCGGCCGTATCGACGCCGGATTCGGCTGGCGGCGAGCGGAGGGCACCGTAGTGGCGCCCTCCATCCTGGACAAGCCGCCCGCTTGCCAACGGCTGTTCAGCCGCTCCCGTCAGCACGGGTCGATCAAATTCCAGCCGTGGCGGCAACCTCGGCGGCGAAATCATCCTTCGGCTTCTCGATGCCCTCGCCCAGCGCGAACCGCTCGAAGCCCTTCAGCGCCACGCCCGCCTTCTTGACGACGGCGCGCACGCGGCTTTCGCCGTCATGCACCCAGACCTGCTCCAGCAGCACGACTTCCTCGTAGTACTTGCGAATCCGGCCCTCGACCATCTTTTCAATGATGGCGTCAGCCTTGCCGGATGTCCGCGCCTGCTCCGTCAGCACCGCACGCTCACGCTCCAGCGCCTCGGGCGTGACAGCGTCGATGTCAAGCACCTCGGGCCGCGTGGCGGCGACGTGCATGCCAACCTGGCGTCCCAGCGTTTCCAGCGTCGCGAACTCGCCCGGGCCTTCGACGGCCGCCAGCACGCCGATCTTGCCAAGGCCCGGCCGCAGCGCCTGGTGCATGTAGCTGGCGACCACGCCATGCGACACGGCCAGCACCTTGGCGCGCCGCAGGTTCATGTTCTCGCCGATCGTCGCGACCATCTGCGTCAGTTCCTCGGCCACCGTGCGGCCGGTGCCCGGATAGGGCGCGGCCTTGATTGTGTCCACGTCGTCGCCGACCTGCAACGCGATGTTCGCCACGGTTTCCACGAACGCCTGGAACGCCTCGTTGCGCGCCACGAAGTCGGTCTCGGCGTTGATCTCGACCATCGCCGCCTTCAGCGGGGCCGAGGCAATGCCCACCAACCCCTCGGCCGCGATACGGCCGGACTTCTTCGCCGCCGCCGCAAGGCCCTTCTTGCGCAGCCAGTCAACGGCCCCTTCCAGGTCGCCGCTGGTTTCAGTCAGCGCCTTCTTGCAGTCCATCATGCCCGCGCCGGTTTTTTCGCGCAGGTCTTTCACCAGGGCAGCGGTGATGTCAGCCATGAACAGTCTCCTGAATAAAGGGTTCAGGCGGTGGCGGGTTCGGCGGCGGCCTCGGGCTCGATCTCCGCGAGCAGATCGGCCGGCAGGTCTTCCCGCGCGCCGATATCGGCGCCCGACGATCCCATCTCGGCGCTGATGCCATCCAGCACCGCCCCGGCGATCAGGTCGCAGTAAAGCGTGATCGCGCGGATGGCGTCATCGTTGCCCGGGATCGGGAAGGTGACGCCCGACGGGTCGGAGTTGCTGTCCAGCACGGCCACGACCGGGATATGCAGCTTGTTGGCTTCCTCGACCGCCAGCTTTTCCTTGTTGGTGTCGATGATGAACAGGATGTCCGGCAGGCCGCCCATGTCCTTGATGCCGCCCAGCGCGCGGTCCAGCTTGTCCTTGTCGCGGGTGATGTCCAGGACTTCCTTCTTGGTCAGGCCCTGGGTGTCGCCGGCCACCAGGTCCTCGATCTGCCGCAGCCGCTTGATCGACCCGGTGATGGTCTTCCAGTTGGTCAGCGTGCCGCCAAGCCAGCGGTGGTTGATGTAGTACTGGCCGCAGCGCTTGGCGGCGTCCGCCACATGCTCCGCCGCCGCGCGCTTGGTGCCGACAAACAGCACGCGCCCCCCGGCGGCCGTCACGTCGCGCACGGCGCGCAGCGCGCGGTCCAGCATCGGCACGGTCTGCT
>CAXTXZ010000191.1:0-6994 GCA_964248015.1 uncultured Rhodopila sp.
CGCTGGAGCGGCGCTATCCGTTCGGCGCCGGGGAAGAAGCCAGCATGGAGGATTTCATCCGCCTGTTCGCCCCGAACGCGGCCATGGATCAGTTCTTCACCCGGCAGATACGCCCGTTTGTCGTTGATCAGGGCGGAAGCTGGCGGCCACAGCCCTTTATGGGGATAGAACCGCCTTTCGGCGCTCCCGACATCGCTGCCTTCCAGCGCATCGACCAGATACGGCAGGCCTTTTTCGGCTTCGGCGCCCAGCCGCGCGTCAGCTTCCTGGTGCAGCCGGTGGAGGCCGACGCGAAGACCAAGACGGCGACGCTGGAACTGGGCGGCCAGCCGATCGCCTGGCAGTCAGGCGAGACGCCGGCGCCGCGCATGTTCGAGTGGCCCGGACCCGGCGGCATGACCACGGCGCGCGTCACGTTCGACCCGCCGGCTTCCTCGGCTTCGGCGCTTTCCGCTTCCGGTCCCTGGGCGCTGTTCCGGTTGCTGGCGAAGGGGCAGCGCCGGGGCGGCGACACGCATTTCCAGGTCGTGTTCGCACAGGACGACCGGCGCGCCGCCTTTGACGTGCAGGTCGCCAGCAGCGCCCTGTCGCCGGGGCTGTTGAAGGGCTTCCGCTGCCCCAACCCAGGATCATGACAATGCCGGAGACGGTGCTGCGCGGCTTCTTCGGCAAGATCCCCAGCAAGGGGGATTTTGTCGGGCGCGGCTTGCCCCCCAGCTTCCAGCGGCCGTGGGAGGCCTGGGCGACCGAGGCGCTGCGCAGTTCCCGCGCCCTGCTGGGCGAGGCCTGGACGGCAGCTTGGCTGCGGGCGCCCGTGTGGCGCTTCGTGTTGCCCGGCGGCGCGTGCGGACCAGACGCGGCGCTTGGCGTCGTGCTGCCCAGCATCGATCGCGTCGGCCGGGGATGGCCGCTGATGGCGGCGGCGGTCCTGCGCGGCCAGATCGCGGCGCCGGAGGCCGACCAATGGCGGGCGTTCCTCGACCAGGCGGAAGAAGCCGCTCGGGACGCGGTTGCGGCAGACCTGGAGCCTGATATGCTGGCTGACAGGATTTCCCGTTTCCAGCTACCGGAATCCAATCCGGCCATGGTAAGCGACGCGGCCTGGTGGACGGACGGCGCGCCGGGCATCCCGGCGCGGCGCCTGCTCGTCGCGGGCCTGCCTCCCATGCCCGGCCATGCGGCGCTGCTGGCCGGGGGAGACAGCCCATGACAGCGTTTCGCTCCTTTGCCGACACCGACACCGGCATGCGGCGACAGCATAATGAGGATTGCTACGTGAACCGGCCCGACCTGGGGCTTTGGGCCGTCGCCGACGGCGCGGGCGGGCATCAGGCCGGCGACGTCGCCTCGGCGATGATCCGCGACGCGCTTGACGCCATCACGCCGGAGCGGGACGCGACAACCCTGCGGGCGGAAGTCCGGGCGCGGCTGCAGGAGGTGCCCGACACGCTGCGGGCGCAGGCGGCGGAACGAGGGGAGGGCGCGATGCTGGCCTCGACGGCCGTGGTGCTGCTGGCGCGCGGGAAGCATTACGCGGCGCTGTGGGCCGGTGACTCGCGCATCTACCTGCGGCGCGATTGCGTGCTGTCGCGCATCACGCGCGACCATTCCCGGGTGCAGGAGATGGTGGACGCGGGCATTTTGCAGCCTGACGAGGCCGAGACGCATCCGCAGGCGAACATCATCACGCGGGCGGTCGGCGCCGGCGCCGAGCCTGTCGCGGTGGACAAGGTGATCGGCGACATACGGCCAGGGGACTGCTTCCTGCTTTGCAGCGACGGGTTGTCAAAGACGCTGACCGATGACGAGATCGCCACTTACCTGTCGCATCCGGAAGACATTTCGCCCTCCAAGCGCCTGATGGCCGCCGCCCTCCTGAAAGGCGCAAGCGACAACGTGACGGCCGTTGTCGTTGAGGCCATCGCGGAAGATGCCTGACCGGATGCCCCTAGTACGAGTGAATTTGATTAAATCAACGATAGGTTTCCCGAATGGACGTTCTATAGACATGCCCTGGTTGACAGGCGACAGCGTGGGCCGGCGCTGCCTGCTGCCCGTGCTTGGTTATCATGAACTGGTGGTCAGACGATGAACGACGAGACGAGCAAATGGCTGATGGATGGATACGCCACGCCTGAGCCGCGCGTCCGGACCGATCAGGCCAAGGAGGAAACCCGCGTCGAGGGCACGGGCAACGCAAGCAAATCCTGGCGCGGCACGATTGGCGAGCGGTACAAGATACGCGACCGCATCGCGGAAACGGGCGCCAGCTACGTTTATGAGGCCTGGGACGAATTCCGCCAGCTCCGCGTGGCCATCAAGGAACTGCGCCTGCCCAAGGCCGATGCCGAGGAACTGGCCGACCTGATCTCGCGTTTCGAGGAAAGCGCCGAGATCACGCGCCATCCGAGGATTGTCGAGGTCAAGAAATTCCTCGAAATCGATGGTCGTTATTATATAGTCATGGAGTTCATGGACGCCGGCAGCCTGGACGACCGGATCAAGCGGATCGAACAGCAGCCTTTGACGCTTGGCGAAGTCAAGACGGTCATGAATGATCTTTTCGCGGCGCTGGAACACAGCCATCAGTCAAAGATCATCCACCGTGACGTGAAGCCGGCCAACATCCTGCTGTCCTCCACGGCCGGGTGGAAGCTGACCGACTTCGGCATTGCCCGGATCATGAGCAGCACGCGCACGCAGGACGGCACCTTCCTGGGCACGCCTGCCTATTCCTCGCCTGAGCAGGTCAAGGGCCTGCTGGTCGATGAACGGACGGACATCTATTCCTGCGGCGTGGTTCTTTACGAGCTTCTCGCGGGGCAACGTCCGTTTCGCGGCGGCGAGGACACCGTCAAGCGCAAGATCGTGTACCAAGAGCCGGCGCCGCCCTCCACGCTTGGAAAGCTGTCCTTGCCTGCGTTGGACAAGGTGGTGGCGCGCGCCATGGCGAAAGACCGTGACCAGCGCTATGGGACGATCGCGGCGTTGCGCGAGGCGATGGATGCCGCGCTCCGCCTGCCTGCCATCAAGGTCTCGCCGCCGCGGCAATTCGACCAGGGCGTGGGGCACGGCGCCGTCATCGGCCCGCGCGACCGGCTGAACCCGTTGCCGGACGCCAGGCGGAAGCCACGCAGGGGGAGATGGATCATTGCCATGCTGGCAGGGTTGGCTGCCCTGGGCGTGGCGGGCTATGGCACATGGCGGGCACTGCCTATCCTGCTTCCACCTGTGCCGGCGCCGCAGCCCATGCCTTCGGCCAAGCCATCGCAAGAAGTGCTGACGCCGGCCCCAATGCCCGCACCCGCACAGCCCAAGGCGGAGCCCGCGCCCGCGCGGCCTTTCGACTATGCCCCGCCGCCGGCGCCCAGCTACACGCCACCGCCGGCGGAGCCGACGCCCGCGCAGCCTTCCGATTACGCCTCGTTGCCAGCACCCAGCTACACCCCGCCGCCGGCGGAGCCGACGCCTGCCCGGCCTATCGACCATTCCCCGCCACCGATGCCCAGCTATGCGCCGCCGCTGGTGAAGCCCGCGCCCACACGGCCTGCCGACCTTGCCCCGCCATCGACACCCAGCTATGCGCCGCCCTCGGTGAAGGCCCCGCCCGCACGGCCTGGCGACCTTGCCTTACTGCCCAACCTTAAACTTCCGCCCGCTTTCCCCGAGAAGCCGAGCGACGACCGTGTGTTGAAGCTTCCTGCTCCTCAGGCATCCGGGCTAGAGGTTGGGTTGTTGTGCATGCCGGTCACAACCGAACAGGTTAAGTACCTGAACATCCCTGACACGGACGTTTCCCTGGTGCAGGTCCAAGGCGCCACGAACGGTCTCGCCGCGGACAGGGCTGGCATCCGCAGCGGCGACATCCTGCAAAAGACGGGCGACCTTTCGACCCGGAGCGACTTCGTCTCCCAATGCCTGGTGACACCCACCGGCGGACGAGCCGTCGTGAAGGTTTGGCGGAACCATGCCTGGCAACAGCTCACCATCCGGGTGAACTGAGGCCCCGGAAGCACGCCGGCGCAAGGCTATCGCGACCGGAGGCAAGACAGACATAGGCTGATCATGAGCGGTTATGCGATGTTGCCCGCAGGCTGGCTGCAAAGCGGACCAAACGGCATCACTGATGCGAGCTTCAGGGCGGAAATCCTGGCAAGCTTTGCAAGCCCTCCTGTTGTCACGCGCCTCCGTGGCCCAGAGACGCTGATTCGCGCCGTTGGACGCAATGATGCTGGGAGGCTGGCGAATCCCTACCGTGGCTACTGGGTGCGAGAATCGTCCCTCGCGCGGATCTATGGCCGCCTGGGTCAATTCGAAGGCTGGCTGAGCCAGCAGGAACTGTCCTCGATGGCGGAATGGCGCTACCGCGCCTTCACCGCGGTCTGCCTGAACTGGAACGATTTCGCCGTGTTCGCGGAGCTGCGCCTGCCGGCGGATGACAGCATCCAATGCCTTGTCGGGCCGGTCGCGCCGCAGCCACTGAAAAGCTCGCTTTCGATGGGCGCGGCGACAACACCTGTCCTGCGCGGTGGAGCGGAGCAGATTTTCTTCCGCGGGGGCGACACCAACCCGCTTTACGTCCGGTTCAGGGAAAAACCGGACCTGTTCTGAGACGCGTGCCATTTGCGTGGCCGAGGGGCGGATGCCGCTCAGTCGCCGATCATGACGGTAGGGTACCCCATCACGATCGTGCCGCCATGCGCGGTCATGTCGCCCATGCGCGCCGCCGGCTGACCGCCGACCAGAACCGTGAAGGCGCCCACGACGATCACGTCCGGCCCGCCGACGCATATGGCCGTGTCCCCCACCCTGGCAGCGGGAAGGCCGCCAACAAGGACGGTGGGACATCCGGGCGCCACGATCGGGCCGCCCACGTGCGGGACAACGCCGCTGACCATTGGGCAGACATGCGGGTCAGTCAGACGGCTGGCAGGCTTACCCATTCCTGTTCCCCTGAGCTTGCCTGGCGGATAGTGGCCTCGGATCGCGGCGGGTCAAAGCGATTTCCACCAGATGTCAGGCACAAGAAGGACTGGATTTGGCGCTCACGCCGAAATCCTCGGTTTGCGGAATGACCAGCCTGGCTTGCTTGAATGGCTTGGGCCTGGAGCCGCCTCGCTGGCTCCGCCCGGCCCATGGGTTGCCTGCTTCATGGCTTGATAACAAACTGCCTCCAGACAGGGCGCGCACCGCGAAACCGCGCACCCGCAGGCAGGAGACATCCCATGGACCTCAGGGGCGCGGTGGCGTTGGTGACGGGCGGCAATGGCGGGCTTGGGCAGCGCATTTGCCACGCGCTGGCGAAAGAGGGCACGCATATCGCCGTCATGTATGCCCAGAGCCGAGAGCAGGCGGAGGGCGTCGCTCGCGACCTGGCCTCGCGCCACCAGGTCAACGCCGCGGCGTTTGCCTGCGACATCACTGATGGCGCGGCGGTGGAGGCGCTGATCGGCCAGGTGACCGGGCGCTTCGGACGCCTGGATATCCTGGTCAACGATGCCGCCTACAACAAGGCGATCCCCTTCGCCGAGCTTGAGAACCTGACGCAGGTTGAGTGGGACAAGATCATGGCGGTCAACCTGACGGGGCCGATGCGGCTCACCAAGGCGGTGGCGCCCGTGATGAAGGCGCGGGGCCAGGGCCGTGTCGTCAACATCGCGTCCGTGGCGGGGCTTACGCCGACGGGTTCCTCCATTGCCTACGCGGTGGCGAAGGCGGGGCTGATCCACCTGACGCGCTGCATGGCGGTGGCGATGGCGCCTGAGACGCTGGTCAACTGCGTGGCGCCGGGACTGCTGGAGGGCACGCGGGCGACCTCCAACCTGCGGGCGGAGCAGGTTGAGCGGTCGGCGGCTGGCTCTCTGCTGAAGAAGGCGGCGGACAAGGACGACTGCGCCGACATGGTGGTCACCATGTGCCGGACCGAGACGATGACCGGCCAGACAATCGTCATCGACTCCGGGCGGGTGTTCCACTGAGAATGGCATTGCGCGCTTGCGGCGCCGCCATGGCATCTCAACGCGGTTGATCCGTTCTTTCTGTTCCGGGCGGGCAGCGGGCCGTTGCCCACGATAAGGCGGTTCAGGGTTCTTGCGTGGGTCATGGACCCTGTTGCCGCGTCATGCGCGACTTGCCTTGCTCCTGAGGACTCTGGTCATCGACGAAGCCTTGCCCGTGGTGTCGGCCCTTCAATATTCTGTCGCAAGACTGGGATGGCGTCCTGAGCGCCCACGGCCTGATCTGGCGTGTGGACTTCGAGCGGCGCCTGTGGTCCGGTTTCCTGAACCCGAGGAAAAACCATCGTGGCGAACAACGCCTTCGCAACGCGCCGACGCGACCTGCTTGCCCTGATTGGCGCGGCAGCCGGCGGGTCGGCCATGTACCTCGCGATGACCGCGCTCGGCCATGCGGCCGAATCGACTTATGCCGGACCGATACGCTTGGAGGGCGACCCGAAAGGCGCCAGCGTACTGGTTCTCGGCGCGGGGGTGGCCGGGATGGTGGCCGCCATGGAGCTGCGCCGAGCGGGCTATCGCGTCACGATTTTGGAGTATAATGATCGCGCTGGGGGGCGCACCTGGACGATCCGCGGCGGCGACCGCTTCACCGAGCTTGGCGGCGCGACGCAGGACTGCACGTTCGACGACGGGCTGTACATCAATCCTGGGCCGTGGCGCATCCCTTACCACCACCGCGCCATCCTGGATTACTGCAAGCGGCTTGGCGTGGCGCTGGAACCCTTCATCCAAGTCAACCAGAACGCGTACCTGCACGCGGCCGGCTCGTTCGGCGGCAAGCCGCAGCGTTACCGGGCGGTGCAGGCGGACTTCAACGGCACGGTGTCCGAACTGCTGTCCAAGGCCGTGCGGACGGATGCCCTGCAAGGCGCGGTGAAAGCCGAGGACACAGAGATGCTGCTGGCCGCTCTGCGGCGCTGGGGCGCTCTCGACAAGGACTACCGCTACCGTGTTGGCGACAGCAGCAGCGAGCGGCG
>CAXTXZ010000192.1:0-6987 GCA_964248015.1 uncultured Rhodopila sp.
GGTAGAACACGTCGCCGGGGTAAGCCTCGCGGCCCGGCGGACGCCGCAGCAGCAGCGACATCTGGCGGTAGGCGACGGCCTGCTTGGACAGGTCATCATAGAAGATCACCGCATGCTGGGCGTTGTCGCGGAAATACTCGCCCATGGTGCAGCCGGTGTACGGCGCCAGGAACTGCATGGGCGCAGGGTCGGACGCGGTCGCCGCAACCACGATGGAGTAGTCCATCGCGCCGTTTTCCTCCAGCGTGCGAACAAGCTGCGCCACGGTGGAGCGCTTCTGCCCGATCGCCACGTAGATGCAGACCAGCGCCTTCTTCGGATCGCCCGATTGGTTGCCAGCCTTCTGGTTGATGATCGTGTCCATGATCACCGCGCTCTTGCCGGTCTGCCGGTCGCCGATGATCAGCTCGCGCTGGCCGCGGCCAATCGGGATCAGCGCGTCGATCGCCTTCAGGCCGGTCTGCATCGGCTCGTGCACCGACTTGCGCGGGATGATGCCAGGCGCTTTCACTTCCACGCGGCGGCGCTCGGCGGCGTCGATCGGCCCCTTGCCGTCGATCGGGTTGCCCAGGCCATCGACCACCCGGCCCAGCAGGCCAGGCCCGACCGGCACATCGACGATCATGCCGGTGCGGGCAACGGTGTCGCCCTCACGAATCTCGCGGTCGTCGCCCAGGACCACGACGCCGACATTGTCGGTTTCCAGGTTCAGCGCCATGCCGCGCAGGCCGGCGGTCGGGAACTCCACCATCTCCCCGGCCATGACGTTCTGCAGGCCGAACACGCGGGCGATGCCGTCGCCAACCGACAGGACCTGGCCTGTTTCGGCGACATTGGCTTCGGTGTCGAACGCGGCGATCTGCTTTTTCAGGATCTCCGAGATCTCGGCTGGGCGGATCTCCATCTCACGCGGCTCCCTTCATGGCGTACTGCAAGCGTTGCAGCCGGGATTTCAAACTGGTGTCATACAGGCGGGCGCCGATCCGGACGACCAGGCCGCCAAGCAAGTCGGCATCGACCCGCTCATTGATGTTCACGTTGCCGTAGCCGGCCTCGATCAGCCGGGCGCGCAGTTGCTGGCGCTGCACGTCGCTCAGGGGATGCGCCGAGACGACATGCGCGGTGATGATGCCGCGCCGATCGGCCACCAGCGCGGCGAAGGCGTTGACGATGTCGCGCAAGGCGTTCAACCGTCGGTTGACCGCGATCACGCCGACGAAATCGCGCACTTCCTTGCCGAAGCCTTCCTGCGTCAGGACAGCTTGCGAGGCGTCGGTCGCGGTCTTCACGTCAATCAGCGGCGATGCCAGCAGCCGGCGGAAATCCGCGCTGCTGTCGATCAGTTGCCCCAGCCCCTCCATCTCGGCCACGACGGTGTCGATTACGCGGTGCTCGTCGGCATGCGCGTACAGCGCGGCGGCATAGCGCTCGGCAACACCGCCGCCGGATGCAATAGTCGTAGCCTCACCTGCCACGTTGGTTTCCATAGGTTGGCCCAAACCAGCAACGGCCCAGGCGAATGGGACTGCCGGATCAGCCGGCGCGGGGCGTCTAACATGGGGTATCGGACCACGCAACACGCCCGCCGGAGGCTTTTCGCCATTTTGTCCCTTCACTGCAACATTAGGCCCCGTATCGCAACGGCTGGCCCAACACATCACGGCTTTTCCTCCCGGCATGGTTGTTGACCAGCGCCGCGCGAGCGCCAATCTTACAGGCTTGTTATGTAGGACTGCCGTTGATGGCGCTCAGCCGATCCACCCGCGTCAATATCCTGATTGGCAACGGGCACTTCCTTTCGCACTTCTACGTGCTGTGCCTGCCGCCCATGTTCGTCGTCTGGCAGAACGCCTTCAACGTCAGCTTCGCCGCGCTCGGCCTGACCATCGCGCTGATGTCGGGCACGACCGCCATCTTGCAAACCCCCGTGGGCTTTCTCGTTGACCGCCACGGCGCCCGGCCGTTCCTGATCGGCGGAGCGCTGCTGATGTCTCTGTCGATCGCCGCGATGGGCCTGGCGACGTCGTTCTGGCAGGTGCTCGTGCTGGCGACGCTGTCCGGGATCGGCAACTCGGTGATCCACCCCGCCGACTACGCCATCCTGTCCGGCTCAGTTGACAAGGACCGGATGGGGCGCTCCTTCGCGCTGCACACCTTCAGCGGCAACCTTGGCTTCCTGGCCGGAGCGCCGGTCAGCGCCTTCCTGATGACCGCTTTGGGCTGGCGCTCCACGCTGCTGATCGTCGGCCTTCTCGGCCTCCCCATCGTGCTGTCCATCCTGTTGCAAAGCCGCATCCTGAAGGATCAGGCGCGCGAGGCGCCGGCCGCGGGCGCCCCTGCCCTGTCCGGGCGGGATTTGCTGACCAGCCGCACCATGATCCTGTTCTTCCTGTTCTTCATGTTCGGCGCCATGGCCGGCGGCGGCGTGCAGGCTTGGCTGGTGACGGTGCTGCACACCGTGAAGGGCATCGACCTTCCCATCGCCGCGACGGCGCTGACCGCCTACATGGCCGGCTCCACCTTGGGCGTGCTGTTCGGAGGCTGGTTCGCCGACACCTTCAAGCACCATATCCTGCCCTTTGTGACCGGGCTGACGATCCTGTCAGCCGTGCTGATACTGGGCGTCGACTGGCTCAGCATCCCAAACGTCATGATCATCCTCATGACCTTCGCTTCCGGTTTGGCGCTCGGCGCCAGCCGCACCCCGCGCGACGTCATGGTGAAGGACGCGGCGCCCCCCGGCCAGATCGGCAAGGTGTTCGGCTTCGTCAGCGCCGGCCTGCCGCTGGGCAGCGCCGTGACCCCGGTGCCTTTCGGCATGCTGATCGACCGGGGCCATCCCGAGCTGGTCCTGGTCCTGGTCGCCGTGATCCTGCTGCTCAGCCTGTTCTGCGGCGGCTCGGCGCGGGTGTCGGCTCGGTCAGAGGACGAACCGGTCGCGCTCGCCGCCGAATGATCCCCATCCAAGCGCATTGCCCATCCAAGCGCATTGAAGGAACATGGCAGAGCCGTACCGGCTGGACGTGGCGCGGCGCTCGGTGGCACGATCAAGCCATGGCCGATGGTCCCGCCGATGCTGAACCCCTGCGCCCGGGAGAAGTGGCGGTTCCGCTGCCCCCGGACGCCGACGCAGGCGTATACTTCATCGGCGTCATCCGCACGCCCTGGCGCATGCGCGGGGAATGCCCAAGGCGCGGCAGCCTGGACGGCCCGCTCTGCTCGATCGTCATCAACGAGCGCTGGGGCCTGGCGCTAACCGACATCGGCGATCATCCTCGCATCCAGGTGCTGTACTGGATGCACCGCGCGCGGCGTGACCTTGTCCTGCAAACGCCGCTCCGCACCGGGCAGGCCACCGGCAGCTTCGCCTTGCGGTCCCCGGTCCGGCCAAACCCGATCGCGTCCTCGGTTGTGGCGCTTGTCGGGATCGAGGGCCTGACCCTGCTCGTGCGCGGCCTTGATTGCCTGGACGGCACTCCGCTGATTGACCTGAAACCTGACAGAAAGCCTGTTCCCTCTTAGCTTTCTGTCTCGCTCGGCATCCCGCGGCCACTTGTGCCTGGCCAACAGCCCTTCCATTCCTATCTCAACGGCGGCATGTCTTCACGGGACAAGCACAGGAAAGGACCTCAGATGGCGGACAACGTTTTCGCGATCAGTCGCAGCGACGCCGAGTGGCGCCAGCGGCTGACACCCGAGCAGTACTATGTGATGCGGCAGCACGGCACGGAAGCCGCCGGAAGCTGCGCCTTGTTGCTGGAAAAGCGGCCGGGCCGGTTCATCTGCGTCGGTTGCGAGCAGCCGCTGTTCGAATCGAAGCTGAAATTCGAAAGCGGCACCGGATGGCCAAGCTTCAACGATCCGATCAAGGGGGCGGTGGAAACCTCCGAGGACCGCAGCTACGGCATGATCCGCACCGAGGTGCATTGCTCAACCTGCGGCAGCCATCTCGGGCACGTCTTCGACGACGGGCCGCCGCCGACGCGCCTGCGTTACTGCATCAACGGCGTGGCGATGAAGTTCACGCCGGCCTGAGCGCCACCAGCCGCAAGCGCCGCGCCCTGCCCGCCGACATGACGATGCGACTCCCCCGCTTTCAGGAGAGCTTTTTGCCATGACCCAACACCCAGCGCTGTCCGCCGATGGCGTCGCCGTCATCACCGGCGCGGCCAGCGGCATTGGCCTTGCCGCCGCCAGGCGGTTCGCCGCCATGGGCCTCAAGGTCTGCCTCGCGGACCTGTCACCAGAGGCTTTGGCGTCCGCCGCCGAACAGGTCGCGGCCTCGGCGCCGTCCGGCCCGGACGCGGTGATGGCCGTGCCCACGGATGTCAGCCAACTGGAGCAGGTCCAGGCTCTGCGCGACGCCGTGTATGCCCGGTTCGGCAAGGTCACGGTGCTGATGAACAACGCCGGCGCCGCGCCCGGCGGCGGCCCTTACGAACGCATCGACCGCTGGCGGACGGTGCTGGAGGTCAACCTGTGGGGCGTGATCAACGGCGTCCAGGCCTTCACCCCGTCGATGCTGGCGCAGCGGACGCCCTGCGCCATCGTCAACACCGGCTCCAAGCAAGGCATCACCTGCCCGCCCGGCGACACCGCCTACAACGTCAGCAAAGCCGCAGTGAAAGCCGTCACCGAGGGCCTCGCGCACAGCCTGCGCAACGAGGACGGCGCGCGCGTCTCGGCGCATCTGTTAGTGCCCGGATCAACCTTCACCGGCATGACGCGCGGCGGCCGCAGCGAAAAGCCGCCCGGTGCCTGGACGCCCGACCAGGTCGTGGACATGCTGGTCGAGGGCGTCAACAGCGGCGATTTCTACATTATCTGCCCGGACAACGACGTGACCCGCGCGATCGACAACAAGCGCATGCTGTGGGCCATGCAGGACATCATCAACAACCGCCCTGCCCTGTCCCGCTGGCATCCCGACCATAAGGCGGCGTTCGAGGCGTACATGAAAGGTTGACGTCCCGGATCATCCGCGGAGGGAGCATGCCCTGGATTTCATACGCTGCCGTCAACCTTTGGCGAAATCAGCGGCCCGCAGGTTAAGAGGCCAGCTATGGCGCACCGCAGTTCGATTGGGACGGCGGTGCGCCATAGGCCCCCTGTTTCCGTGCAGCTTCACGCCTTCGGACCTTTCGGCTCCCGGCGATCTATCATGGCTGCGATGGACAAACAGCCCTACCGCCCCAGCGTCTTCCGCAGGAACCCGGTGCGCGACTGCGCCCCCGCCATCATGAAGGACGCATCCTGCCCTGAGAGAATGAACCGAGCGCCCATTTCGATGTACCGCGGCATGATCGCCTCGTTGTAGATGCCCGCCATGCCGGGGAACTTCCCGGCCTGCTTGCAGGCGGCGATCATCGTGCCATAGGCGTCCGCCAGCCGGTCGTTTCCGAAATCCCCCGGAATACCCATCTCCGCGCACAGGTCGTTGGAGCCGATCAGCAGCACGTCCACCCCTAGAACGGCGGCGATCTCCGCCGCGTTGCTGATCGCCGTCGGCGTTTCCAGCATCACCACCGTCAGGTTCGCCGCGTTCAGCGCCGTCACCGCATCCCCTGTCGAGAGCCTCTGCAACTGGTAGTGCGGCCCCCAGCCGCCCACCGAGCGATGGCCGACCGGCGGGTATTTCAGCTTCCCCACCACCTCGCGCGCCTCCGCCGCCGTGTCCACATGCGGCATGACGATCCCCATCGCGCCGTTGTCGAGCGCCCGCGTCGCGATGGAGTACTGCCCGTTCGGCACCCGGGCGATCGGCGCGATGCCGGCATCCAGGGCGGCGGCGGCGATCTGCGCGCAGGCGTCCAGCGACATCGTGCCGTGCTCCATGTCCAGGAACAGCCAGTCGAAGCCGGCCGTCGCCATCATCTTGGCGACCTCCACGCTGCGGGTCGTGCGTATGCCGACGCCCAGGGACAGATGGCCCTGCTCAAGTTTCTCGCGGGCGACGTTGCGGACGGTCATGCTGGTATTCCCTTGCGGAGTTGTCATGAATGGCTGTCGATCACGGTGGCGATCATGGCTCATGGCGGGGCGGCGAAGTTCACCGCCGCTGGTGCCGCGCTGCGGCGGACCCATCAAGCACCACCGGATCAACCAAGCCGCTGCCCGGTGAAACCGGCGTGCCGTCGAAAATCGTCTCCATCCAGGCCAGCCGCGTCATTGCGCGGCGACGCTGTCGAAGAACCGGCTCTTCATGCCCTTCTGGTTCTCGTACAGCGAGCCTTGCAGCCGAGCGGGCGGCAGCGGCAGCCGCACGGGCGCGGGAGAAAGCCGCGGCTCGCGCGCCTGGCCGGCCACCATCAGGGCATCAAAGGCCTCGATGCCGCCGGGAAAGCCCAGGATCGGCCAGGCGTCGGCGGCGCGGAACTGGAACAGCAGCAACCGGCGGTCGCGCTCCGATATGTTCGGCGCGGAGCCATGCACCGCCCGCACGTGATGCACGGTGATCGAACCTGCCTTGCCGGTCAGCGCGACCGCCCTGCCGTAGTCCACGTCGCGGTTCGCCGGGTCCATGGCGCCGCAGAACACCCCATCGGCATGATGGTCGAATGTCGGCCCCTTGTGGCTGCCCGGAATGACCATCAACGGCCCGTTCTCCATCGCCATGTCGTCGAACATGACTCCGACGGCGGCGAGGTTGTCGTTGGTGTGCGGGTAGAACGCCCAGTCCTGGTGCCATTCCACCGGCGCGCCATACCCGGCGCATTTCATGTTCAGCTTGGCCGTGTCAAACCGTATGTCCGCTCCCCAAAGCGCCTGTAGCGCGGCGATGATCTTCGGATGGCGCGTCAACGCCGCATAAGCCGGATCGTGCAGGTGCGCCGCCTTGATCCGCCGCACCCGCGGGTTGTCAGCCGAGTGGCTGTCTTCCAGGTCGTAGACATCGGTGTGGGAGGTCAGCCCGCGCGCGCGACGGACAAAGCCGTCGGTGACGTCGCTCAGGGCCTGGACCTCCGCTTGCGTCAGCACGTCGGCGAC
>CAXTXZ010000193.1:0-6978 GCA_964248015.1 uncultured Rhodopila sp.
CCCGGCCCCGCCCGCCACGACCGGCCGCCTCGCCATGCGCCAGCGGGCCGCGAGATCCGGATGCAACGTCCCGGCCGCCGCGTTGCCCTCCGTCAGCCGAGGCATGGCCTTGTCGGACAGGCCGGTCGCGGCAAGCATCGCAGGGGACCACGCGCGGCCGCCGACATCCAGCCACAGCGTGCCGGATGCGTCCGACATGTCCTCGATCATTTCGCCGGTCATGCGGTAGCGCACATAGGCCTTGGGCAGCAGGACAGTGCGCAGCCTGGCGAAGGTAGCCGGCTCGTGCCTGCGCACCCACAGCAGCTTGGGCGCGGTGAAGCCGGGCATGGCGACATTTCCGGTCACCTGCCGCAGGGCAGGGACGGCCTCCTCCAGTTCGGCGCATTCAGCCACTGAGCGCACGTCGTTCCACAGGATGGCGGGACGCAGCACGTCCCCGGCTTCGTCCAGCAGCACGGCGCCATGCATCTGGCCGGACAGGCCGATGCCCTGGACGGCGGACAGGGAGGCGGCATGGTCGCGGCCAAGGCAATCCACGGCGTCCAGGGTGGCCTGCCACCAGGCATGCGGATGCTGCTCGCTGCGCCCCGCCGCTGGGCGCTGCACGGACAGCGGCACGGTGGCGCTGGCAAGCGTCGCCTGCTCGCCGTCCACCAGCAGCGCCTTGACGGCCGATGTGCCGAAATCAAGCCCGAGGAACACCAGCCAAGCGCCCGCTCAGGCGGCTAGCGGATGGCTGGCAAGCTGCGGCAGCGCCTGTCCATTGGTGTCGAACACATGGCAGGCGGCGATATCGACCGAGAGCCGGATGCGATCATGCGGCCGGGTTGAATCGCTGCCCTCGATCTGCACGGTCACCTGCGAGCTCCCTTCAACATCGACATGCAGCAAGGTCAACCCTCCAAGTCGCTCAACCAAGGCGACAGTTCCATTGATCGAGCCACCCCGGTCCATGCGAAGCCCTTCCGGGCGAATGCCGAGAGCGACCGTGTCGCCCATGCGAACGGCCGCTGCCTCGACCGGCACCGTGATCCGCGCGCCGGAAGACAACGCGACCGATGTTCCCGCCGCGCCCGTTTCGACAACCTTGGCTTCCATAATGTTCATGCGCGGCGAGCCGATGAAGCCCGCGACGAACAGGTTAACAGGGTGATGGTACAGTTCCAGCGGCGAGCCGACCTGCTCCACCCGCCCGGCCTGCAGCACCACGATCTTGTCAGCCATGGTCATCGCCTCGACCTGGTCATGGGTGACGTAGATCATGGTCGCGTTGAGTTCCTCGTGCAGCCGCAGCAACTCCATCCGCATCTGGCCGCGCAAGGCGGCGTCCAGGTTCGACAAGGGTTCGTCGAACAGGAAAATCTTCGGCTGGCGCACGATCGCCCGGCCAATGGCGACGCGCTGGCGCTGGCCGCCGGACAGGTCCTTCGGCCGTCGCTCCAGATACGGTTCCAGTTGCAGGATGCGGGCGGCCTCATCCACCTTGCGGTCGCGTTCGGCCTTGGGCACGTGCGCCAGCCGAAGGGCGAACGCCATGTTCTGCCGCACGGTCATGTGCGGATACAGCGCGTAGGATTGGAACACCATTGCCAGCCCGCGATCAGCCGGCCCGACGCGGTTGACCCGCTTGCCGTCGATCAGCAGGTCGCCGGCGGTGATTTCCTCCAGGCCGGCGATCATCCGCAGCAGCGTGGACTTGCCGCATCCCGACGGGCCGACGAACACCACGAACTCCCGCTCCGCTATGTCAAGGTTGACGCCCTTGATGATTTCCGTCGGCCCGTAGCTTTTGCGGATATTGCGCATCTGCAGCGTCGCCATGGTCAATCTCCCTTATTTCACGGCCCCGAAGGTCAGGCCTTGCACAAGCTGACGCTGGCTGAACCAGCCGAAAACCAGGATGGGCGCGACGGCCATCGTCGAGGCCGCGGACAATTTGGCGAAGAACAGCCCCTCGGGACTGGAGAACGAGGCGATGAAGGCGGTCAATGGCGCGGCGCTGACCGATGTCAGGTTCAGGCTCCAGAACGCTTCGTTCCAGCACAGGATCAGCGACAGCAGCCCGGTCGAGGCGACGCCCGGCATGGTCAGGGGCAGCAGCAGGTGCCAGACCTCGCCGGCGGTCTTGGCGCCGTCCATGCGGCCCGCCTCCAGGATCTCGTTCGGCACTTCCTTGTAGAACGTGAACAGCATCCAGACGATGATCGGCAGGTTCATCAGCGCGTAGATCGCAACCAGCCCGCCGCGGGTGTCCAGCAGCCCGGCGGTGCGGAACAGCAGGTAGATCGGCACCAGCACGCCGACCGGCGGCAGCATCTTGGTGGACAGCATCCACAGCAGCGTGCCGCGCGTCCGCTGGGTCGGGTGGAAGGCCATCGCATAGGCCGCCGGGATCGCGAACAGCAGCGCCAGGATCGTGCCGCCGACGGAGATGACCACGCTGTTCAGCGCGAAGCTGAGGTAGTTGGCGCGGGCGAACACCTCATGGTACGAATCCAGGGTGGGGCTGAAGAACAGGCCGGTGGATGTGGCGTCACGCTCGGACTTGAAGCTGGTCAGCACCATCCAGGCGATCGGGAAGAACAGCATGATCGCGACAGCCCAGCCGATCACGAAGGAAAGCAGCCGTTGCAGCGGCGTTGCGCGCATGTCTAGACCTCCAGCCGGCGGGCGATGCTGCGCACCAGGAAGAAAGCGACGATGTTGGCCAGGATGATGGCGACAACCCCGCCCGCGGACGCGCCGCCGACATCGTACTGCAGCAACGCGCGGGCGTAGATCAGGAAGGCCAGGTTGGTCGTGGCGTTGCCCGGCCCGCCCGCTGTCGTGACGAAGATCTCGGCGAACACCGTCAGCAGGAAGATCGTTTCAATCATGATCACCACGCCGATGGCGCGCGACAGGTGCGGCAGCGTGATGAAGAAGAACTGCGCCACGACGCCCGCGCCGTCCATGCGCGCGGCCTCGCGCTGTTCGTTGTCAAGCGATTGCACGGCCGTCAGCAGGATCAGCAGCGCGAAGGGCAGCCATTCCCAGGACACGATGGCGATGACGGACGCCATCGGGAACTGCGAGAACCAGTCCACCGGCTGGAAACCCAGAGAGATCGCCACCGCGCCGAAGATCCCGTAGATCGGGTGCATCAGCAGGTTCTTCCAGATCAGCGCGCTGACCGTGGGCATGACGAAGAACGGAGAGATCGCCAGCACCCGGGCGATGTTGCGCCCAGGGAAAGGCTGGTTGAAGACAATGGCAAGCAGGGTGCCGAAGCCGACCGTGATGACCAGGATTGAAGCCAGCAAGACCATCGTGTTCTTGAGCGACACCCAGAAATCCGGGTCGGTCACCAGGTACGCGTAATTGTCGAAACCAGCGAAACCGTGCGTGGTGGGGTCCACGAGGTTATAGTATTGGAACGAGAACCACAGCGTCATAACCAGCGGGACGATCATCCACGCCAGCAGGACGAGGACGGTCGGCGTCAGCAGGAACGTGCCAACCTTTCGGGGCGGCGACGCCTCGTCAGGCAGCAGCGTCGCGTCGGTGGCTGATGTCGCGGACATGGCTGGCCCCGCTATTTCTTGGGATATCCCGCCTGGCGCATGGTGCGTTCGGCGGAGGCCTGCGCAACCTTGAGGGCCTGGTCAACCGTGGTCTGGCCGGTCAGCGTCCCCGCGATGGTCTGCCCGACCTGGGTGCCCATTCCCTGGAATTCCGGGATGGCGACGAACTGGGCCCCTTCGTACGGACGCGGCTGTTGTGTTTGCCCGTCCGGATTGGCGACGTCGATCGCCTTGCGGACAAACCCCGCGAAAGGCGCGGCCTTCTGGTAGTCAGCGTTGTCATAGGTCGACTGACGGGTGCCGGGGGGAACCGACACCCAGCCATTCTCCTTCGCCACAAGCTGGATGTACTCCTTCGACGTCGCCCACGTCACGAATGTCCGCGCCGCATCCTGCTGCTTCGAGGAAGCCGGGATGGCAAGGTTCCAGCTCCAGAGCCAGGTCGGCGCGCCGGCGAAGCTGCCGGTCGGCATCGGGGCGAACCCGACCTTGTCGGCCACGGTGGACTGCTTGCTGTCGAACAGCAGGCCGCCCGCCACGGTGGCGTCGATCCACAGGCCGCAATGGCCGCTGGAGAACAGCGCCAGGTTTTCGTTGAAGCCATTCGACGTGGCTCCGGGCGGGCCGTCGGCCTTCAGGATGTCGTCATAGTAGCTGATCGCCTTGTGCCAGGCCGGGCTTTCAAGCGCCGGCTTCCACTGCATGTCGAACCACTGGCCGCCCTCCGCGTTCACCAGCGAGGTGACGTAGGCCATGTTCTCGCCCCAGCCGGGCTTGCCGCGCAGGCACATGCCGTAGACTTGGTTCGCCTTGTCGGTGATCTTGTCGGCGAAACCGCGAATCTGCTCATAGGTCGGCGCGTCCGGCATCTTGATGCCGGCCTTCTGGAACAGGTCGGTTCGATAATATGTCATCGCGCTTTCGCCATAGAACGGCAGCCCGTACAGCTTGCCGTCATGGGTCAGCCCTGCCCGCACCGGCTTCAGCAGGTCATCGACATCATAGGACGCCGGCAGGTTGTCCATCGGCGCCAGCCAACCCTGCTTCGCCCATATCGGCACTTCGTAGTTGCCGATCGTCAGCACGTCGAATTGCCCGGCCTTGGTGGCGATATCCGTCGTGACGCGCTGGCGCAGCACGTTCTCCTCCAGGACGACCCAGCGAAGGTGGATGTCGGGATGCTGCTTCTCGAACGTCGCCGAGAGTTTCTGCATGACCACCATGTCGCCGTTGTTCACGGTTGCGATCGTGATGGTGGAGTCGGCGCGGGCGACGCCAAGGCCAGAGAAAAACAGTGCGGAGACAGAAACGACAGAGGCCAGGCGTTTCCCAAGCGTATCAGACAAGGCATCACTCCCTCTGCGTCTTTCGCCGTTGGCCGGCGATTCAGGGTACGCTCGCATGGGCATGGCGCGTGGTCAATGCCCTGTCGCGCGGGCCGGTTCAGAACCCAAGAGCGATTGAAGCCTGGGCCAGCGTTTCCTGGGCGCCTGCCGCGTACAGCGAGCGGAGAAAGCGCCCGACCGGTTCGCGCAGGCGCGGATCGGCGCCGATCGCGCCAAACAGCTCGGTCATTCCCAGCAGGGGGGCCGGATCGGGGCCGCCCTCGATCGCCTTGGCGCGCAATTGCGCGGCGAGCGGATGGCGGACGTCAATGGGCTGGCCCTGCTCGGCTGCGCCGCGCACGCGGCGCAGCCAGGCCGCCAGCGCCAGCGCCAGCAGCTCCGCCGGCAGGCCGGCGCGCAGCCGGTCGCGGCTCGGGTCCACAAGGATGTTGAGCGGGGCGTCGGTGTTGACCCGCTCCACCGGGTCCCTGCTCGCCGGGGTGGCGCACCGCTCAACCAGCGTCGCCTTGTAGCTTGGCAGGTCGATGCCCGGAACATCCGGCAGCGTCGGGCCGGTTTCGCGGTCCATCAGCGCGGCCATGTACCGGGTGATCAGGGGATTGGCCATCGCCTCGGCGACCGTGACGCAGCCCACAAGCCGTCCAAGCCCGGACACCGCGAGGTGGCTGGCGTTCAGCAGGCGGAGCTTCATGAACTCATACGGGGCGACATCCGCGACGAACTGCGCGCCAACGTCCTCCCAGGCCGGGCGGCCGGTCGGAAAACGATCTTCAATGACCCATTGCGTGAACGACTCGGAGAAAACCGGCCAGCGGTCGATCACGCCGTAGCGTTCGGCCAGGGCGGCGATGTCCTCGTCCGCCGTCACCGGCGTGATGCGGTCCACCATGGTGCTGGGGAAGCAGCCGTTCGCCGCGATCCACTCCGCCAGCCTTGGGTCGCGCAGCGTGGCAAGCGCCAGCGCCGCGTCCCGCAGGACGGCGCCGTTGTGCTGGATATTGTCGCAGCTTAGCGCGGTGAACGGCGGCAACCCCGCCATCATGCGCCGGCGATAACCTTCAACAACGATCCCGATCGCGCTGCTCGGCTGTTCCGGCTGCGCAAGATCCCGCCGGATCAGCGGATGCTCCGGATCAAGCTGCTTGGTCGCGCGGTTCAGGCAGTACCCATGTTCCGTGACGGTGAGGCTGACAATGCGGATATGTGGTTGCTCGATGGCCTGCAGCAGGACACTGCTGGATTCGCCGGCGAAGATGACATCGGCAAGCGCGCCGATCACCGTGACCGTCTCCCGCGAGGAGCCACGTTCGACCAGCGTGTAAAGATTGTCCTGCGGCCCCAGGCTTTCCCGCATCCGCCGGTCGGCTGGCATCAGTCCGGCGCCAATGATCCCCCACCCGAGCGCATCGGCCCGGCGCTCCATCAGGCTGTGCGTGTACCGCGCCATGTGCGCGCGATGGAAGCCGCCCATTCCCAGGTGGACGATCCCGGCCCTGACGGCGGACAAATCAAAGCGGGGAACAAGCACGGGCGGCGGCAGGTGGGCAAGGCTGGCGCGGTTGAGTGGGATGGCCTGCACGATGTTTTCCTAGGTCATGAACCCGGCAAGGAAGAATGCCCCGAGGATGCAGAGACACGGCCGAAGGTCAATCGGCTTGTGGCTCAGGCCACGGCAATCGCCTGAATCGGCCTGAGGTTCAGGCAGGCGGTTGCGAACTTCAGGACGGTTGCTGTCCCGCGGGCCGTGCCGCCTGTCCAGAGGCGGCATCCGGTCGAACGCCCGCTTTCGACGCAGAGGGCGCGGAGCGGGGCGCAGAGTTCGCGGAGAAGACTCAGGAAGGCGCGGTCGCAGCCAGCCTTCTGACGTTCCGACCTCTCCATGGCAACTGGTTGCCTCCGCGCTGGCCATCTCAGGCGTTGAGGCCGAAGCCGTGCGTGCCCACCTAGCGGCGGCTCCATCCGCGTGACAGGCAGACAGCATTGATCCCCATGGCGGAGACGTGACGGACAGACATCTGCTTGCTTCCCTGCGGCCTCTGCGCCCCGCTCTGCGCCCTCTGCGTCGA
>CAXTXZ010000194.1:0-6926 GCA_964248015.1 uncultured Rhodopila sp.
TGGGTGACGCCGGACGGCCGGCCTGGACCTACCGGCCAGGATGGGTTCCGGGCCATGCCGGGACGTTACCATTTATATGTGTCGCTTGCCTGCCCATGGGCGCACCGCACGCTCATCATGCGTGCGCTCAAGGGGTTGCAGGAGACAGTGCCGATTTCAGTGACCCATTGGCTGATGGCCGAGCAGGGATGGACCTTTGAGCCCGGTGAGGGCGTGATCCCTGATCCGCTGTATGACAGCCGCTTTGTGCACGAAATCTACGCGCGCGCCGACACCACGTACACCGGCCGGGTGACAGTGCCGATCCTGTGGGACCACCATACCCAGACAATCGTCAACAATGAGTCGTCGGATATCCTCCGCATGTTCGGCAGCGCGTTCGACTCGGTTGGCGCGAAGCCGGGGGACTACTATCCCCAGGCGCTGTGGCCCAAGATCGATGCCGTGAACCAGCGCGTCTACGAAACGCTTAACAACGGCGTCTACAAATGCGGCTTCGCAACCAGCCAGGCGGCCTACGAGGCCGCCGTGGTCCCGCTGTTCGAGACGCTCGATTGGCTGGAACAGCGGCTGGCGCAATCCCGCTACCTGATGGGCGATGCGCTGACCGAGGCCGACATCCGGCTGTTCACCACGCTGGCGCGCTTTGACTTGGTCTATCATGGCCACTTCAAGTGCAACATCCGGCGCTTGAGCGATTACCGGAACCTTTGGTCGTACACGCGCGACATCTACCAGATTCCCGGCATCGCCCGCACGGTCGATTTCGGCCACATCAAGCGGCACTACTACATGAGCCACCGGCAGATCAATCCAACCGGGATCGTGCCCGTCGGACCCGTGCTGGATTTCGATGTTCCAGGCGAGCGTGAGCGCGGCGTCGAGACAAAGATCGTGTTCTGAGGGTTTGACGAGACGGGTTAGGGCGGCAAGTCTGGGGGCCAACCAATCAGGAACCCTGCCCGCATGGAAATTCGCAATCTTGGCCAGTCTGGCCTCCGCGTCTCGTCGATCGGCCTTGGATGCAACAACTTTGGCGGCCGGATCGACGACGCGGCGACGAAACTGGTGATCCACAAGGCCTTCGACCTTGGCATCACCCTGTTTGACACGGCCGACGTGTATGGCGAGCGGGGCGGATCGGAAACGGTGATGGGCCGCATCCTGGGCGACAACCGCAAGCGGATCGTGCTGGCGACGAAATTCGCCATGCCGATGGATGACAGCGGCGAGAAGCTTGGTGGCTCGCGACGCTACATCATGACAGCCATCGAAGACAGCCTGCGGCGGCTGAAGACCGACACCATTGACCTCTATCAAATGCATCAGGCTGACCCGCGCACGCCCATCGAGGAAACCCTGCGCGCATTGGACGACCTGATCCGCCAGGGCAAGGTCCGCTATGTCGGCTGCTCGAACTTCCCCGCCTGGCAAATGACCGAGGCCGCCTGGACAGCCCGCTCAGCCGGGTTGAACGGCTTTGTCAGTTGCCAGGATGAGTACTCGCTGATCCACCGTAAACCCGAGGCTGAGCTTCTGCCTGCGGCCCGCAGGCTGGGATTTGGCTTGCTGCCGTATTTCCCGCTCGCCAGCGGCCTGCTGACGGGAAAATACCGCCGCAACGTCAGCCTGCCGGCAGGCACGCGGCTGGCGAACACCCAGCGCCTGGCCGATCGCTACCTGACCGAGCGAAACTGGGTCATCGCCGAAAAGCTTGGCGACTTTGTCGGGGAACGCGGCCGGACGATGCTGGAACTCGCGTTCTCCTGGCTCCTGGCGCAAAATCCCGTCGCCAGCGTGATCGCCGGCGCCACCAAGCCGGAGCAGTTGGAGCAGAATGTCAAGGCCGGAAGCTGGGCACTGACGGCGGAGGAGCTTGCCGAGATAGACCAGATCGTCGGGTAGAAGGGCCAAGGGCGGCGGCGCCGGCAGGCCATCTTGCCATCGCGCACCGCTGCCGGGGCACACGACGACGGCGGTGATCACCGCGCCATCGGTCAGCCAATCAGATCGCGCCCGCCCGCTTCAAGGCATCCACGCCTTCCGCGCCCAGGCCCAGCCAGCCGCCATAGATATCCAGGTTGTGCTGGCCCAGCAAGGGGCTCGGCAGCGGCTCGACCGCGTCAGCCCCATGCAGCCTGAGGGGCGAATTCGGCACGACGATTGGTCCCAGGGACGGATGGTCGATCCGTTGTAGCATGCCGCGTTCGTGCATGTGCGGGTCATTCATGACCTCGACCGCGTTGCGCACGGCCGCCGCGGGAATTTTATGGCGCTTGGCCACGGCGGCAACCTCGGCCTTGGTCATGGTGCTTGTCCAGGCGGTGACCAGCGCCTCCGTCGCGTCGATGTTGGCGGTGCGCGCCGGGTTGGTGGTGAAGCGCGCGTCGTCGAGCAGGTCGTCACGCCCCATTGCCCGCAGCAGGTTCCGCCAGTGTCCCTCGGTGACGGCATGAATCGCGACCCAACCGTCTTTTGTCGGAAAGGCATTGTAGGGCGCGCTGGCGAGGCCCGCCTGGCGGTTGCCGGCCCGGGGCGGGATCTTTCCGGTCTTGAGATGGTAATCGTAGCTGGAGGCGAGCGTCGGATACACCGCCTCCTGCATGGCGACCTCGACCAACTGCCCCTGCCCCGTCGCCATGCGGTGAAGCAGCGCCGTCATGACCGCCGCGTAAAGGTGGATACCGCCCATGAAATCAACCAAGGTCGGGCCAGCCTTCATGGGCGGGCCGTCCGGGTCGCCGGTGACGCTCATGATGCCCGATGCCGCCTGGATGGTGAAATCCATCGCCAGGTTGTTCCGGTCAGGCCCCGAAATGCCGAAACCCGTGCCGGTCGCGTAAACCAATCGCGGATTTACCGCGCGCAGCACGTCATAGCCGACGCCGAGGCCGTCGAGCGTGCCGGGCGAGAAATTCTCCAGCAGCACGTCGGCCCGGGCAACCATCTGCTTCAGCAGGTCCTTGCCCGCGTCGGATTTCAGGTTCAGCGTGACGGCCCGCTTGTTCGCGTTCAGCATCGCCATGGGCAGCGTCGTGTCGCCGCCGGTGGCGATCACCCTCCGGCGCAAAGGCTCGCCACCGGGCGGCTCTATCTTGATGACGTCCGCGCCTGCCTTCGCCATCAGCATCGTGGCGTAGGGACCCTGGTAGATCTGGCCAAAGTCGAGAACGGTGATGCCTGCCAATGGTGTTGTCATCAAAAGCCTCATGTCACGTCGCGCCGTTCCATGACATTAGGACGCTGCGTGGAAAAGGCCGAATCAAGCCGGTTGAACAGGCTGGCTATCCGCGCATGCGTCGGCCTTCAGCGCGTCTTCCGACAGGATGGCGCGTCAGGCGGCCAGCCGGCTAAAGCTTACGCACGCCGCGACCGCGCCGGCCACCGCCGCGATAAACAGCGCCACGGTCGGGCCGTGCTCCGGGAACGCGGTGAAAATCAGGGCGACCAGCGCCGCGCCCATCGACTGGCCCAGCAGACGCGCCGTGGCCTGCATGCCGCTCGCCCCACCCGTCCGGATGGGCGGAGCCGAGGCGATCATTGCCCGGTTGTTCGGCGTGTTGAAGAACCCGAAGCCCAATCCGCACACGGTCATGCGCCAGACGATGTCGAACGTCGTCGGATGCTCCGGCAGCAGGCTCATGGCCAGCAGGCCCAGCGCCATGACGACCATGCCGCAACCGCCCAGCAGGCCGGCCGGATACTTGTCCGCCAGGCGTCCTGAGAACGGCGCAACCACCGCGACCATCAGCGGCCAGGGCGTCATCAACACTCCCGTCATCACCTGGTCCATCATGAAGCGGTGCTCGAACAGGAAAGGCATGGAGATCTGGCCGATAGACTGGGCAATGAAGGAGCAGATCGAGCTTGCGACCGATAGCGCGAACAGCGGAATCCGCAGCAGGTCAACCGGCAGGAGGGGTGCGGTGCGGCTTAGTTGCCGCATCACCAGCACAAAGCCGGACATCGCGGCGATCAACAGCTCGACGCTGACATGGACCCAGGAATCGCCGTGGCCCATCTCGGAGACGCCGAACAGAAGCGTGCCGAAGGCCACGGCCTGCAACGCCGCGCTGACCGCGTCGAAGCGGATGCCGGACAACGGGGTGCGCGGCAGCGCGCGTAGAGCAATGTAGATCGCCAGGATGCCCAGCGGGACGTTGACCGCGAACAGCCACGGCCATGGCGCCACCGCCAGGATGCCGGAGGCGACGGACGGTCCCAGGGCCGAGGCGATCGATCCGACGGTGGCGTTCAGTCCCACGCCCCGGCCGAGCCAGCGGCGGGGATAGATGAAGCGGATCAAGGCGGAGTTGACGCTCATGATGCCGGCGGCGCCGAAGCCCTGCGCCATGCGGGCGATGATCAATGTGGGCAATGACGACGACATCGCGCAGCCAAGGGAGGCGACCGTGAACAGCACCAGCCCGGCCTGGTAGATTCGGCGATAACCGTAAATCTCCCCCAGCGAGGCGAGCGGCAGCAGGGAAATCGTCACCGCGAGCTGATAGGCGTTCACCACCCAGATCGAATTGGCGGGCGACGTGTTCACCTCGCGCGCGATCGTCGGCAGCGCCACGTTGGCGATCCCGCCATCCAGCACGGCTAGCGTGAGGCCCAGGGCGATGGTCAGGATGGCCCAGAGCCGTTGCGGCATCGGGACGCCATCGGGCGCGGCAGTGACCGGGCGAGGCGGAATGGACATGGCCGGCATCAGGCGGGCGCTGTCTCTGGGAGCGCCGCCAGCACGCTTTCGACCGAAAGCCGGCTCAGGTCAGTGCGCTGCAACACGCGGGTCCAACGCCCAACCGGCGCGCATTGCGACGGGTTGGACGCGTTCGAAAACAATGTGACCGAGGGACATCCCGCGGTTGCCAGCAGATGCATCGGCCCGGTGTCGTTGCCAACGGCAAGCTGCGCCGCCCGCGCCAGGTCAGCCAGGTCGCCAAAGCTTGTCTGCCCTGTCAGATCCATGCCAGTTGGGATTTCGGCCGCCAGCCCCTGCTCCGCCGCCGAACCGATGATAACCGGGGTTATGTGGCGCTGGCTCAGCGCTTGCGCCAAGGCTTCGTACCGCGCGGCCGGCCAGCGCTTCGCCAACCGATCCGGGGAGCTGCCTGGTGCCAGGAGCGCGAAAGGTCGGGGCAGGTTGAACCTTTCGATGTCGCCGCGGCACCAGGAAAGATCCGCCGGGGGGAAAACAGTGATGCCTGCCTGCCGCAGTTGTCCCTGCTGGCGTGCCGCGTCATGCAACTGGTTACGTCTCTGATCGCGATCCGGCAAGGAGCAACCGTAGGCAATGCCGGACCACTCTGGCCGGTGCTTGGCGGGGAACAGATAAAAATAACGCGACGATCGTGCCGAGGTTTGCAGGTCGTACACCCGGCTGAAGCGGCCCTCCGTCAGTGCCTTTCCTAGCCGGCGCAACCCGGCCAAATCCCATGGGGAAGGACGCGGGTCGATCAGCACGGCATCGAAATACGGAAATGTCCGCAGCCACGTCGCGTAGCCCGCGCCGGTCAGCACGCTGATCCGGGCATTGGCATGATGCAGCCGTATCGCGGCGAACGCGGCCATGGAGAGGACAATGTTGCCAAAAGCCCCAAGCTTGACGACCAGTACGTTTTCTTGCGTCGCTTCAGCCCGGGCCATGCGCCCCAAGTATCAGCGCTGGGACGCATCGACAACCGGAGCCGGGAAATTGCTGACCCAGTGACGGGCAATGTCCAGTCGGCGGGTCACCCAGACGCCGTCGAAGCGGGTGACATGATCCAGAAGACGTTGCAGGCCGGCGGCTCGCGCGGGATGGCCGATAATGCGCATGTGCAGGCCGATCGACATCATCCTCGGCTGCGTCCGGCCTTCGTGATAAAGGAAGTCAAAAGCATCGCGGCAGTAATGGAAGAAATCATCGCCGGTCGCGAACGTGCCTCGGCCAAACTTTGAGTCGTTGGTCGACAAGCTGTATGGCACGACCAGATGAGGCTTGCCTCCCACCTTTGTCCAGTAAGGTAATTCGTCGTCGTAAGCATCGGAATCATAAAGAAAGCCGCCCTCCTCCAGCAGAAGGCGCCTGGTGTTGACGCCGGGGCCGCTGCGGCAATACCAGCCAAGGGGACGCTCTCCCATCGTTTGCTTGATCGAGGCGACGGCGCGGGCGATGCGCTCGCGCTCGACCTCCTCAGACAGCTCAAAATGCTTTTCCCAGCGCCACCCATGGCAGCAGACGTCGAAGTTCGCCTGCCTGATCGCCTCCGCCGCCGGCAGGTTGCGCTCCAGCGCGAGGGCGCACCCGAAGATGGTCATCGGCAACCCGCGCTCCTGAAACAGCCGCAGCACGCGCCAGAACCCGACCCGGCTGCCGTAGCCGAACATGCCTTCGGCCGCGAGATCTCGCCCGACGACGCCGGGACTGGCGGCGCCGTATTCCGTCAGGCCCCATTCCGAGGCGGGATCGCCATCCGGCACGGACGGCTCGGAGCCTTCCTCGAAGTTCAGGACGAAATTGACGGCGAGCCGACTATTGTTGGGCCAGTTGGGGTGAGGCGGATGCTGGCCATAGCCGATCAGATCGCGATCCATTTGCCCCGTCCTTGCTGCCTGTCAAAAGGATACAGCGCAAACGCCGGCCTTGAGAACCGCCCTGGCCGGCGGCGCTTGCGGATTGACGTTTGAAGACATGACGTCGACAAACCCGCTCATGCCAGGGACCGCCCCACCATGGGTCATCAGCCAGGGACTCGCCGGCCTCAGAACACAGGCGGTCGGCTTGGCCGAGGCGGCTGGCCTGGCGCATGAGCTGCGCACGCTCGAACCGGATGCGCCGTGGAAATGGATGCCGGCGCGGCTTTGGCCGCATCCGCTGGCCGTGACGGCAAAATCCTTGGGAACGCCCTGGCCGGCACTGGCGATCGGCTGCGGCGGCA
>CAXTXZ010000195.1:0-6915 GCA_964248015.1 uncultured Rhodopila sp.
CCTGGGACAGGGCCGCGACGGTGAACGACTTGCCTTTGATGCCCGCCATGAAGTTCACCGGCCGTGACAGCGCCGCGCAAACCGCTCTGACGGCATCGAGATCCGGCAGGCCCGGCGCCATCAGCACGTCGGCGCCGGCCGCCTCGAACAGCTTCAGCCGCCTGACCGTGTCGCCCAGGTCAGGGTTGCCGCGCAGGTAATTCTCCGTCCGCGCCGTCAGCACGAACGGGAACCCGGTCGCCTGGCTTGCCGAAACCGCCGCGATGACGCGCTCGCGCGCCGTGTTCGCGCTGAACAAGGGCTGCCGCGCGTCGCCCGTGGCATCCTCGATCGAGGCGCCGACAAGGCCGATCGCCGCCGCCTGCCGGATGGTTTCGGCCACGTCGGGCGCCCCGTCGCCGAAGCCTTTCTCCAGGTCGGCGGACACCGGCAGGTCGGTCGCCTCGACGACCGCCTTGCAATGCGCCATCGCTTCCTCGCGGGTGACCATTCCGTCGCGCCGGCCGAGCGTGCCGGCGCAGGCTCCGCTGGAGGTGGCAATCGCCTTGAAGCCAAGCGCCGTCAACATGCGCGCGGAACCGGCGTCCCAGGCGTTGGCGATCACGAAGGCTTCGGGCGCGTCGTGCAAGGCCCGGAAACGCTGGGCCTTTTCCATCTGGCTTGGCATGGACGTCTCCTTTATTCCGCCGCCTTGCGGTTATTGAGCACCTCCTCGGTGTGCTCGCCAAGCCGTGGCGCGGCACGCCGGATGGAACCTGGCGTGTCCGACAGCTTGACCGTCACGCCCATGGCGCGGAAGGGACCGGTGACCGGGTGGTTGGTTTCCACCACCATGTCCCGCGCCAGGATCTGCGGATCGTTGTAGACCTCGTCGTAAGACTGCACCGGCCCGGCGGGTATCCCGAGCTTCTCCAGGCCCGTCAGCCAGTGCGCCGAGGGTTGCCGCGCGATCTTCTCCGCCAGCAATGCCACCAGCGCATCGTTGTGCGCCACGCGCTCCGCGTTGGAGGCGAAGCGTGGGTCCGTCTTCAGTTCCGGCAGCCCAACCAGGTCGCACAGGTCGGTGAAGAACTTCTGCTGCGACGCGCCCAGCGTGATAAAGCCGTCCGCCGTCCGGAAGCACTGGTACGGCGAGCTGCCACGGTGCGCCTGGCCGATCCGCTCGGGCCGCGTGCCGGTGGCGAAATAATGCGCCGATTCATAGACCGCGAGGGAGGTCGCGGCCTCGAACAAGGAGGTCTCGACATGCTGCCCCTGCCCCGTGCGATGCCGCGCCTCGACGGCGGCGAGGACGCCGAACGCCAGGAACATGCCGGCGGTGACGTCGGACACGGCGATCGGCAGGCGGAACGGCGGGCCGTCGGCGGGTCCGTTGGTGCTCATGAGGCCGGACATCGCCTGGGTGATCAGGTCGAAGCCGCCCCGGCTGCTGTACGGCCCGGTCTGGCCGAAACCGGAGATCGACGCCAGGATCAGCCGCTTGTTGCGCTCGCGCAGCACCGGCCAGCCAAGGCCCAGGCGAGCCAGCACGCCGGGCCGGTAGTTCTCCACCAGGATGTCGGCCTGGTCGATCAGCCGCAGCAGCGCGGCTTTGTCCTCGGGCTGCTTCAGGTCCATCACGACCGAGCGCTTGTTGCGGTTCCACGTCATGAACGGCGCGCTCTCGCCGTTGACGAAAGGAGGCATGCCGCGGGCTGAGTCGCCCTTTGGCGGCTCGATCTTGATGACCTCCGCGCCGTGGTCGGCCAGCATCATCGCGCAGTATGGCCCCGACAGGTGGCTGGTCAGGTCCAGGACAAGAAGGTGATCGAGAGCGCCGGGCATGGGTGATCCTCCATTCAAACGGCGGCGATGATGCCATATCGTGTGCATTGCGCCATGGTGGATGCGCGGGAGAGCAAAGTTGGATCAGATGACGCGCCTGTTGGACCCGGCCAAGTTCCGCGATCCCGTTGTCACGGCGAAGGGCGAAACCCGCGCCACGGTGGCGCTGCGCGAACTGGGGACGCTGTGGTTCAACACCGGGACGCTGTGCAACCTGACGTGCCGGAACTGCTACATCGAGTCATCGCCCCGCAACGACCGGCTGGCCTACCTGACCCGCGCCGAGGTCGCCGCCTACCTTGACGAGATCGAGCGTGACCGCCTGCCGACACGGCTGATCGGCTTCACGGGCGGCGAGCCGTTCATGAACCCCGACATCATCCCGATGTTGCGGGACGTGTTGTCGCGCGGCCTGGACGCCCTGGTGCTGACCAACGCCATGAAGCCGCTGCGCAAGCTTCGGCCGGAGATGCTGGCGTTGCGGGAAGCCCATGGCGACCGCCTGACCCTCCGCGTGTCGCTGGACCACCATGCGCCGGAAACCCACGAGCAGGAGCGCGGCCGAAGAAGCTGGGCGCCGGCGCTTGATGGATTGGCGTGGCTCGCGCGGAACGGCTTTCGGATCGACGTCGCCGGCCGCCGCTTCACCGGCGAAACCGAGCAGTCCATGCGCGACGGTTTTGGCGCCCTGTTCGCCGAACATGGCATCCCGATCGACGCCCACGATCCCGTGCGCCTGATGCTGTTTCCCGAAATGGAGCCGGAGCGGGACGTGCCCGAGATCACCACCGCCTGCTGGGGCATCCTGCGCAAGTCGCCCGATGACGTGATGTGCGCCGGCGCCCGCATGGTGGCGAAACGCCGCGAGGCCGCGTCCCCCGTCGTGCTCGCCTGCACGCTGCTGGCCTACGACCCGCGTTTCGAGATGGGCACGACGCTGGCCGAAGCCGCCGCCCCGGTGTCCCTCAACCATCCCTTCTGCGCCTCGTTCTGCGTGCTGGGCGGCGCTTCCTGCAGCCGCTGAGCCAGTTGCAGGCTGAAACGTTCCGCTCCCTCCGGGTTCAGGTGGCAGAACTGATCGCCGAAGAAACGGTCGGGCCAGTGCGGCATGATGTCGCCGGCGACATGGAACAAGGGATAGCGCCGCTCGTAGGCCGCAAGGTAGCTGGCGAAGCGACGGCGCATCGCCGGGTCCACCTCGCTCCAGGTGGCTTCGTTGATGGGCATGGCGATGAACAGGGCCTCGATCCCATGCTGGTTCAGCAAGGCCAGCAGCCTGTCGAAGTAATGATCCAGGATCGGCAGCGGCCGGAAACCATCCAGGTGGCCATCGAGGGCCACGGCATGCGACCCCGCCCCGGCGCCGAAGTAGTAGTGCCCCCGCTCCGCCAGCGTGTCGGCCAGCCTCCGTTGGTTGCCAGCCCACCGCATGAAGCCGCCGCCATGCGCCAGGGCGGAAAAGTAATACGGCGGGAACCGCATCAGGTTCAGCCAGTCGCGCAGCGCCGAGGGCACGCCGTCGCCATGGCGCTCCTCATACACCGAGGCATCCCCGGTCGCGGCGGTGGCGGCGCGCAACGCGGCGATCTCGGCGGCTGACATCAGGCCGTAGCGCACGCTGCGTTCCCAGAACAGGTCGGCATTGGTGAAATGGCCGGGATCAAGCGACAGGATGACCAGCCGGGGTGGGACGGGGCACGCCACGGCGCGGGTCAGGAGCGCCAGGGCCTCGATCGCCTCGCCGCCGCCAATGGCGAGGTTGGCGGCACGGAACGGCAGCTTGACGGGAAGGATATCCGCCGCGGCCCGCGAATCGCCCAGGATGACGGCCTCGCCAAGATCGCAGCGGTCCAGCATGACCTGCTTGGCCCGCCAGGATGCGTATTCCGGTTCCAGGAAGGCGATCGGCATGGCCGCGACCCAGGCCCAGGTCGCGGCGAACGTCACGGCCGCCGACAAAGCAAGGGCACGCAGGTAACGCGCCGCGCTCAAGGACAGGCGCTCGGCATCAGAAGCGGAAATACAGGAATTCGCCGGACCCGCCCGCCGCGAGCAAGCCAAGCGTGGCCCCGCACCCCATGGCGACGGCCCATTGCGGCGAGCAGCGCCAAGCGACGCGGACGGCGCTGTCTGGTTGCATCAACTGCCGCGTCGAGGGCGCTGCCCACACGACCGCGTAGAGTCCCGCGAGCCAGAAGCCATCCATGGCCTCGCGAAAACCGTATGGCGTGCCTGGGCCATGCAACCCCATCATGCCCGCCAGCACGGCCACGGCGTCCGACACGCTGGCGGCGCGAAAGAAGACCGACGCCATCAGCACGCACAGATAGGTCAGCGCGATGCTGGGCATTGTCGGCAAGGCCGGGCGGCGCGACAACCGCCAGGCGTGGTTGACCAGGAGATACGCGGCGTGCAGGCCGCCGAAAACCAGGAACGTGACGCCCGTCCCATGCCACAAGGACACCAGCGTCATGGTCGCGGCAACCGGCAGCGCGATCATTGCCAGGAATCCTCCCGGCCTGCGTTGCGCGGCCTGATCAATGCCCAAACGATGTCGCCGGCGCCAGCGCAGCACGGCCAGGGTGAGCGGGGCGTGGATATTCGCCATCAGGAAGCGCGTCAGGGACATGTGCCAGCGCTGCCAGTAGGCGATCACCGACGCCGCCCGATAGGGTTGGTCGAAATTGTCCGGGAGCCGGAGGCCAAACATCCAGCCAAGGCCGATCGCCATGTCGGTGTAGCCCGAGAAGTCAAAATAGAGTTGCAGGGAGTACCCGCAGGCCGCCTGCCACGCCGGCAGCAGCGTCAACCCGGCCGGATCGGCGAAACCGGCCGAGACAAGTCCCGACAGCGGGTCAGCCAGCAGCGTCTTCTTCAGCAGCCCAACCAGGAAAAAGCCGCTCCCGACCGCCAGGTTGTCCGCTGTCAGCCGCCATCCCCGTGTTTGGGTGAATTGCGGCAGCATCTCGCCGGGGTTCAGGATGGGACCGGCGATCAACGTTGGGAAAAACGCCGCGAATAGCGCGTAATCCCGCGCGGGTGGCGGCGCTGTGTCGCCTGCCGCGTGGCGCAGCAGGCAGCCGATCTGGGTGAAGGTGAAAAAGCTCAGGCCGAGGGGCACGCTTGCCGTGGACTTGAACCAGCAGAGGGCGCCGAGGTTCAAGCAAACGCCCAGCGCGGCCCACCAAGCCGCCTTGGCGGAGCCATGCATCGCACGCAGCAGCAGGAAATTCCCTCCAATGGAGAGCAGCAACAAAGGCAGGAACGCCGGCGCGGCGTCGGCGTAGAACAGCAGCGAGGCCAGGATCAGCCAGGACTTTGCCCACGACGCCCCCAGGCGGCTGATGACGACGTATCCGCCCAAAACGAACGGCAGGAAGCCGAGCAGGAACGGAAGGCCGCTGAAGGTCACTGCCTCAGGCCGCGGCGATGGCCTGCTTGGTCGCGATCATGCGCAAAAGGTCTTCAACGGTTGACAACCGGTCGATCTCGGCAAGCTCGAACTGCACGCCGAAGCGGCACTCAACCTCGACCACCACGCTCACGAGGTCCATCGAATCCCAGCCGGCCACGTCATCGAAGCGGGTCCGCGGTTCGAGTTCCAGCGTGTTGTCGCGCAAAATGTCTCGCACGATGGCCCTGATCTCAGCGAGAGCTGCCGCCACGGTCTGTTCCTTCAGTGCGGTGCATCCAGCGAGAAGCCTCTACGCGGAAAACACTACTGAACGGTTAACAGCAGGCGATCAGGCGTGCCCGGCGGTGCCTGACAGCAACAAGGGGTCGATGTTCAGCTTGGCCATGGCCCGTCGCCATTTCGTGTCATGCCCGCTATCAAACAACAGCGTCTCATCCGCCGGCACCGACAACCAGGCGTTCTGCTGGAACTCCTGGTCCAACTGGCCTGGGCCCCAGCCGGCATAGCCGAGCGCCAGGACGCAATTGCGGGGACCGCCGCCCTCGGCGATGACCTTCAGCACGTCCAGGCTGGCGGTCAGGGCCATGCTGCTGTCAACCTTCAGGCTGCCCTCGCCCGTCCAGTCATTCGTGTGCAGCACAAAGCCCCTGGCGTTCTCGACTGGGCCGCCGGCGCAAAGCCTGACCTGGCGGACGGGCGGCAGCGGCGCCACCTGCAACTGCTTCAGCAGATCGTCGAACGTCGGCTTGACGATTGGCCGATTGAGCACCAGCCCCATCGCTCCTTCGGGGGTATGCGCGCACATGTAAATGACGCTCTGCGAGAAGCGAGGGTCGGCCATGGCCGGCATGGCGATCAGCAACTGGCCGGTCAGGTAGCTGTCCGGCGACGGCGCATCGGGTTTCTGCTTGAAGGAGGCCATGCGCGAAATCTGGCCTCATCACCCCGTTGGCGCAAGCGGTTCAACGCAAGGTGCCAATGGTTTGTCCGACGCCGAACGAGTTGCCACAGCACGCCGCAGTCCAGTTGGGACCGCGGCGTGCTGCAGCTCATTGTTTGCCAAGCAGATTCACGCCTCCGGACCTTTCGATCCCCTGGCGATCCGCTATAGTGATTCAGCCGGAACGCGCGGTTTACAGGCGTCCCATGAACAAGCCGAAGGAGGAACCCTGCCATGCCTGACCCGGCCGAAGCGCTCGCCCAATCTCCATTGGGAACCTACATCGCCTTTCTCAAGCGCGGCGAGCTTGGTTACCAATTCAGCCCTTCAGGCCAGCAGGCGGTGTTCCATCCGCGCGTGATCGCCCCCGGAACCGGCGCAAGCGACCTGGAATGGCGGGTCAGCCGGGGCCTGGGAACCGTGCACGCCACAACCGTCGTGCATTCCCAGCAGGGCGCGTCCTACAATGTCTGCCTGATCGACATCGACGAAGGCTTTCGCATGATGAGCCGCGTGGAGGGCATTCCTCCCGCCGAAGTCAGGATCGGCCTGCGCGTCAGATTCCGCGTCCACGCCCCGGAAGGCGACGAGGACCCTTATCCCGTCTTCACCCCGGCGGAGGGCGCATGATGGCGGCCAGCGGCGTCACCCGCGGCAGCGTCGCCATTGTCGGCGCCGCCGAATCCGACATCGGCGCCGTGGCCGCGCTGATGAGTCCGATCGACCTGATGGCGCA
>CAXTXZ010000196.1:0-2487 GCA_964248015.1 uncultured Rhodopila sp.
GCCGTCGATGGCGATGACGCCTCGGTCCGGCAGGGGGGTGACTGAAACCATGCGCCAATAGTGAGCATGCGCGGGCCACGCCGCAAGTCATGCGGCCGATTCAGCCTCCCGGTGGTGCAGAAGGCCCAGCAGGGCGGCGCGGCGGGCTTCGGCCTGGCTGGCGAGGCTGGCTTGGGCGAGGAAGGCGGGACGCGCGTGGGCGGCGACCGAGTGGCGCAGGTCCGGGTTGCGCGCCAGCCAGTTCAATGCGGCGTACCAGGCGGTGGGGTCGTTGGCGACGAGCTGGCCGGCGGGGCCGTCGGCGATGGAACCTCGGTAGACGGGCATGTCGGACGCCAGAACGGCCAGGCCCAGCGCGGCGTAGTCCATTGTCTTAATGGCTGATTTGCACAGGTTGAACGGCGTTTCCAGCAACGGCGCGAGGCCGATGTGCCAGCCCGGCAGTTGCGTCGTCAGCCAGTTGACGAAGCCGGGGTAGGATTGCGCCGCGTTGTTGGGCAAACCGACCCGGTTGAGCCCGGCCGGAAGCTCTGTCTCGTTGGTCATGCCGATGATGTCGATTTCGACGGCGGCGCCGAATTCCTCCTTGAGGCGGGCAAGGGCGGGGATGACCAGGGCGAAGTCGTGGCAGTGCGTCGTGGTGCCCATGCACAGGATGCGGGTTGGCTGATGCGGCCGGCAGTCGCGCGGCGGGGGAGCCGACCAGAGGCGTTCGTCAAGGCCGTTGGGCGCCAGCGTGACAGTGGGCCGGATCGCGTGAAGGCTTTGCGCCAGCGCGGGGGTGGAGACCCAGACGGCGTCCGCGTGGCCCAGCATGCGCCGGACGGTTTTGCCGAGTGGCCGAAGCTCCGCCGCTTCCGGGTGGTTCGGCGCGATCCGCAGCAGGTCGTCGTCAAGGTCGTAGACCAGCGTCGCCCTTGCGTCGCGGGCGTGGCGCATCAGCGCGTCGGCGGCCTTGACGTCGGGCATGGCGAAGCGGTGCGTCAGGATGATGTCGGCGCCGTGGTCGAGGACGGTTTTCGCGTCGGCCAGGACGATGTCGAAGTCCCGCGTGATTTCAGGGTGGTGGAGCGGTTGCAGCAGCCGGATGAAGGCGCAAGGCGTCGGGCCTCCGTTGTCGAAATATTCGGGCACGACGGCGATGACCGGACGGGATCGCCGCGTGGCGGTCCGCAAAGGACGGGAGGTGTCCGGCGGCGACAGGTATTCATGGGCGTAGAAATCATCGACCGGCTGGCGCGGGACTGGCGTGGCGGTGGGCGGTTCGGCGGAAAGCCGCGTGCGGATGTCGTTGAAGACCGCGACCCATTCGGCTGGCGACGTCGCATGGTCGGCCAGCCAGGTCAGCGGGCGGCCGGCGAGGCGCTCGGGGAACGCGCCGATCCGCGTGGCGACCAGGGGAAGGCCGGATGCGATGGCGGCGCTCAGTGTGTAGCTGAAGGTTTCGGGCCACACGGCGGGGAACCACAGGACATGCGGGGCGATCGTCTCGATTAATCCGGGGAGTTCTTCCTGCTTGTATGCGCCGGTGGTTTTCAGGCGGGGAAGGGCGGCTTTGGGAAAGCTGTCCTCGACGTGGCCGATGACGTAAAGTTCGGTGGTCCGGGGATCGAGCTGTTCCGCGACCGTTGCGACTGTCCTTGCGCCCTTGTGATCGGCCAGGACGCCGAGGATGGCGATGCGCAGTTTCCTGCCGGGCGGCGGCACGACGGGACTGGGCCATGTTGAGTCTGGCACAGGCTCATGCGGCGCCACGATCGCCCTGCTGTCCAGGCCGTGGCGTCGCAGCCGCGCCAGCACGTCGGCGCTGGGGCAGAAGACGCGGTCGGCTTCCTGGAGCTGCCAGGCGCGCTCCGCCCGCCACGTCAGGATGTCGCGCGCGCCATGCGAGGGCCGCGCGGCGATGCAGGCGTTGCATACGGCCATGGCCGGTTCGTTGCAGTAGAGCGCGGTGGGTTGGGGCAGCAGGTTCACCTGCGGGCAGATCGTGAAATAGTCGTGCACGGTGAAGTCAAACGGCACGTTGAGGCGGTGGATCAGCAGCCTCGCGTCGAGGTCCATGCCCATCAGGTGATGCAGGTGAACCCGTGAGACGTTGCAGTGCCGCAACACGCGCAGCAGGTCTTCCAGCCGTTCCGCCGGGATCGTCAGCGTGGGGTGGCCGGGCAGCGCCGGCGCCGACAGCACGACGCCTCGGGGGCTGGCTTGCAGGGCCAGGACATGCGCCTTGCCGGTGAGCCGCTCCACCAGCGCGTCGATGTGCTGGCGGATGCCGCCGCCGAGTTCATGCGACACCATCAGGATGACGGGCAGGCCGGAGTGGCGCAGCAGCGCTCCGGTCAGGGCGAACCGATAAGGGCCTATGGCATCAAGCTTGACGTGGACGGCGACGAGGTGCGCATAGGACGGGTGCTGTTCCAGCAGGCGGCCCATGGCGCGCTTGGCCATCGCCTCGGCCCGCGCGCCGAAGCTGACCGATCCCCGGTG
>CAXTXZ010000196.1:2587-6910 GCA_964248015.1 uncultured Rhodopila sp.
CGAAGGCGATGGGGCCGCCCGCGTCGTTCGGGTAGCCGCAGATCGTCGCGTTGTTGGAAAGCGGCGACACGGTGGCGATCCTGGACTCGGCGTAGGCGTGCGCGGCGAGGCGGCCCAGCCAGCCGGAGGGGACTTCCGTGTCGCTGTTCAGCAGGACGACGTCGCGGTCGCCGGCGGCCTCCATCCCGGCGTTGACGGAACTGACGAAGCCAAGGTTGCAGCGGTTGCGAAGCAGCCTGATGCGGCCGGCAGCGGCCAGCTTGTCGAGGTAGGCGCAAAGCTTGGGGTCGGGCGAGCGGTCGTTGACGACGATGACTTGGCCGAGGGGGTGGCTCGTATCGGCGAGAACGGATTGCAGGCAGGCGCGGGTTTCCTTGAGGCCGAGATAGACCGGGATGACGACATCGGCCACGCGGTCGGCGGGCACGGGCAGAAGCGGCTGCTCGGACGGCAGGTAATGCCCGATGTAGAGCGATTTCTCGGTGACGTAGCCGCGCGCCGCGCCGATGCGCAGGTGATAGAGCAGGGGGTTGGCGGCGGCGTCGGGGTGTTGGTCCGCGTACCAGATGGCGTCGAAGCGAGGATGCGGGTTGCGCAGCTCCGCCGCGCCGGACTGGAGGTAATGCAGCAGCGGGTGCTGGCCGCTGGCCGCCACGTCGGGATAATGCTCCAGGTACCAGGCGCCATCAAAGAAGCGGTTCGGGTCGCGCCTTTCGTGCACGCCGTAGCGGATGAAATGCGGCAGGGCCTCGACCTTGGCGTTGCGGATGTCGGGATAGCGCTGCTCGTACCAGGCCGCGTCGAAGAACCCGGCCATCAGCAGCATGAGCGCGGACTCCTGCTGCTCGTCCATGTCCTCGGGCGGGGCCGGCATTGTTCAGGCCCGCCGGAACAGGCCGGCCAGCAGGCCGCGCTGCGTCGGGCTGGGGGACAGCGCCGCCAGGGCCGGCTTGATGCGGAAGCGGTCCGGGCTGTCGCTCAGCGCGCTTTCCGTCTCGGAGCGGAACTGGCGCATTTCGCGATCGTCGCCCCAGGGCGAACGATAGCCTTGCTTGGCCATCAGGCCGCGCGCGAGTTGCAAATTATGTTCCTCCTGTTCACGATCGTAATAGCTTTCGCTGCCGACGACGATCAGGTCGCCCTTGAGCAGGCTGTAGAAAACCTGTTCCTCGCCATTGACGGTCGTTTCGGCGCCACCGTAGCCGCCACGGATCAGCCGGCGGGTGTGTTCCACGTGCTCGTGGCCGTAGCCGCGGAACAGCGGGTCGAGGTAGCCGCCGAAGGTGAGCGCGCCTCGGGAGTAAGACGAGCATTGCGCGGTCACCAGCTTGCAGCGAACCGGATCGGCGGCGGTGCCGGCGCCGGAGATGAAATGCTCCTGCATCCAGTCGGCGGCGAAGTTGGCGTGGCCCCAGCGGCGGGTGGCGGCCATCCATTCCTGTTCCCAGCCGGCGCGGGTCGGCTGGGTGTCGTCCTCCAGCAGGATGACGGTTTCGCAGCCGAGCATGTGGGACAAAAGGAACAGGGCGCGGTTCTTGTTCCAGGCGATGCCCATGTTAACGCCGGTGACGACGGGCGCGCCCTTTTCGTGCAGCATTTCCAGGGTGCCGTCGCTGGAGCCGTCGTCGGCGACCACCATGACGGCGTCGGGATCGCGGGTGAACTGGCGAACCCGGTCGATTGTGCTGGCGACTATGTCCTTGCGGTTGAAGGTGACTATCCCGATGCCAACCGAAAATGACATTGATCTCTCGCCGCAATCCCAGGTTGTTTTATACGGCTGAGACTCACGCGCCAGCAAGCAGCAAAGTGGCCGCGCCCGCTGCCAGCAACAGGATCGGATTGATTTCGGTGACGCTGAACAGCAGCGTGCTGACGAGGGTGACGCTCCAGGGCAGCCAGCCGTGTTCGGTGCCGCGCATCAGCGACAATCCGCTGCCGAAGGTCAGGCCGACGGCGACGGGGGCGAGAGCGCGCTCGACCAACGCGCGCCACGCCGATCGGGCGGCGCGGTGCCAGAAGCGGGCAACCACGTGCACGGCCAGGCAGGAGGGCGCGAATATGGCGGCGAAGGACGCCGCAGCCCCGGCTAGGCCGGCGGCCTTCAGGCCGATCAGCACGACGATCAGCGAGCCGGGTCCGGGCGCGGCGCGGGAGATCGCGAACATGTCGAGGAACTCCTTCGCGGTCATCCAGTGGCGCTGGTCAACCGCGGCGCGCTGCATGTCGGGGATCACGCCGGAGCCGCCACCGAATGCCAGCATCGACAGGGTGGCGAACAGGCCGAGGAGTTGCAGCAGCACAAGGCTCATTTGGGCTGGGCCAGCCAGGCTAGAAGCAGGCTGAGCGGCATCATCACCAGCAGGACGTGGACCACCGGGAAGTCGAGGACGCCGATCGACAGCGCGATGGCGGCGGTGACCAGGACCGGCAGGAGGCCGCTGATGTTGCGGCGCGCGAGGCGGACGCCGGTGCCGAGGTTGAGGCCGATCGCCACCGCGCCCATGCCGGCCAGGGCGATGCCGATCCAGGCCGCGCCGGACTGCGACCGGGCGTGCAGGTAGAGCGCGCCGATCGCCAGCACGATCGTCACGGGCAGGGCGGTGAGGCCGACAAAGCAGGCGACCGCGCCGGCTGACCCACGCAGTTGGGTGCCGATGAAGATCGCGAGGTTGACGTTGGTTGCGCCGGGCACGAGTTGCGACAGCGCGTAGCCTGACAGGAACTGCTTGTCGTCCATCCAGCCGCGCTGCTGCACGATCTCGCGCCGGGTCCAGGCGGCGAGGCCGCCGCCGAACGACGCCATGCCGATGCGGATGAAGCTGACGAACAGCGACAAAAGCGATGGCGGGTCTGTTGATCGAGTCCCCATCGGGGTATTCAATCCTGTCCGGCTTGGGGTGGACAGGGAAAACAGGAGACGGCGGATGGAGTATCGCTCATTGGGCCGCAGCGGCGTGAAGGTTTCGCCGCTGTGCCTCGGCACGATGATGTTTGGCGGCGCGACGGACGACCCGACGGCGCGGCGGATCGCTGACCGGGCGCGGGACCAGGGGGTGAATTTCATCGACACGGCGGATGTTTACAGCGGCGGCCGGTCGGAAACCGTGGTGGGGCAGGCGATCCGCGAGCACCGGTCCTGGTGGGTGCTGGCGACGAAATGCGCCGGGCCGACGGATAAAGGGCCGAACGACCGGGGGGTGTCGCGGCGGCATGTGCGGATGGCGGTGGAGGCGAGCCTGCGGCGGCTCGATGTCAACGAGATCGATGTGCTGTACTTGCACAAGGAGGATCACGCGACGCCGCTGGGGGAAACCGTGCGGGCGCTGGCGGACCTGATCCGGGCCGGCAAGATCCGCTATTTCGGCGTCTCCAACTACCGGAGCTGGCGGGTCGCCGAGATTTGCCGGCTGTGCGACGAGGCGGGGATCGACCGGCCGGTGGCCAGCCAGCCGCTGTACAACGCGCTGAACCGGGAGGTGGAAACCGAGCACCTGCCGGCCTGCGGCTATTTCGGGCTGGGGGTGGCGCCATACAGCCCGCTGGCGCGGGGGGTGCTGACTGGGAAGTACGCGCCTGACGCGCCGCCGGCGGCGGGAACGCGGGCGGGTCGGCAAGACCGGCGGATGCTGGAATCGGAGTGGCGGCCGGAAAGCCTGCGTATCGCGCGGACGATCGCCGACCATGCGCGGGGGAAGGGGGTCTCGCCCGGTCAGTTCGCCCTGGCGTGGGTGCTGAACAACCGGTTCGTCAGCGCGGCGATCGGCGGGCCGAGGACCGAGGAGCAGTGGGAGGATTACCTCGGGGCGCTGTCGTGCCGGCTGGATGCGGCTGACGAGGCTTTGATCGACCGGCTGGTGTCGCCGGGGCATCCGTCGACGCCTGGGTATAATGACCCGGCCTATCCGATCGAGGGGCGGGCGCCGCGCGGGTAGGATGGGCAGTTTCTAAGCTTTCTGTTTCTTGGACTGAGTTAGCTCTGCCTAAGCGGTGAGGCGCTGGACCTTTCACAAATTAAGCGGCAGGTGAGATCGATACGATCCCATTATTCAGGTACGGGAGCAGGTCGTGCTGCAAAACTCAAGCAGACCATGTGAAAACCACGGACCATAACGGCAACGGGCAATATTCGAATCGAGGAAGCAGCATCAGGGAAAATTTTTGCGGAACTGGCCTTGAAATGGATTAAAGATGGCGCGTCGGCTGACAAGATTTGAGTTTTCACAGTCTGCAAGAATTTCTTGGCGACGGGAAAGGCTGGACGCTCAGGGCCTATCCGGAATCTTGTGTGAGGGGTCGGTTTCAACTGATCCCTCTACTCGA
>CAXTXZ010000197.1:0-6896 GCA_964248015.1 uncultured Rhodopila sp.
GATGACCGCAACATCCTCACCAGCGTGTCGATGACGCTGGAACAGGAAGGCTTCACCGTCCGCACTTACACTGACGGCGAAAGCGCATTGCAAGGGCTGACGGCGCGTCCCGTGGACTTGGCGGTGCTCGACATCAAGATGCCGCGCATGGATGGGATGGAGCTGTTGCAGCGCCTGCGCCAGCGAAGCAGCATGCCCGTGATTTTCCTGACGTCGAAGGACGAGGAGGTCGACGAGCTGATGGGGCTGCGCCTTGGGGCGGACGACTACATCACCAAGCCCTTCAGCCAACGGCTGCTGATCGAACGCATCCGCGCCTTGCTTCGCCGCAACGAGGCCGGCAAGGCCGAGGGGTCGGGCACCGCGCCCGGCGGCATCATGGCGCGCGGCGACCTGGTGCTGGATGAGACCAAGCACCAGTGCATCTGGCGCGGCCACGACATCCAGTTGACGGTGACCGAGTTCCTTCTGGTCAAGGCGCTGGCCGCCCGCCCCGGGATGGTCAAAAGCCGCGATCAACTGATCGACGCGGCGTACGGGGAAAACATCTATGTCGATGACCGGACCATCGACAGCCACGTCAAGCGCATCCGCAAGAAATTCCGCACAGGGGACGAAGAGTTCACCCACATCGAGACGCTCTACGGTATCGGCTACCGCTACAAGGAGCAGTGATTGCCCGAAGGCGCCGTTCTGCCTGGCCTGTCCCGTGCCGGCGGCGTGAAACGGCGCTTCCGCCAGAGTTGGGTATCGCCGCTGCTGCGGCGCATCCTTCTGGTCAATGCGCTGCCGCTGGCGCTGCTGGTGGTCGCGCTGCTTTACCTCGATCAGTACCAAAACGGCTTGCTGGAAGCCCAGGTGACCGCGCTGCGTGAGCAAGCGCGGGTCTTTGCTGGCGCCCTTGGTGAAAGCGCCGTCCGAACAGGCGATCCGGATAATCCAAGGCTGGTGGCGGTGGTTGCGAAGTCGCTGCTGCGCCGGCTCACCGAGCCGACGCCTGATGCCCAGGCTCGGCTCTATGCCCCGGACGGCACCGTTCTAGCCGACTCCAGGCAACGCGACGGACCAGCCGGCGGCATCACGACCGAGCCGTTGCCGCCGCCTCCGGATCATGGGCCGGTGCTGGGAACGATAGGCTGGATCTATGACCGGGTTCTGGGGCTGCTGCCGCACCAGGCCACGGTGGTTGACTTGACTTCGTCCGCCGGAGGTCCGGACTGGCAGCCCGACGTCAAGGAGGAACTGCGGCTCAACAGCGCCGGCGACAGTCGCGAGACCGCTCCTTACATACGGCGGACGCGCGACAACCGCCTGCTGGTAACCGTTGCTGTCCCAGTGGAGCGAGACAAGCACACTGTCGGCATCATTTCCCTGACCCGAGAAGCCCGTGAAGTCGATGCAAGCCTCTTTACCGTCCGCATGTCCATCCTCGCGCTGTTTGGCTTGGCGCTGGCGCTGACGGTGCTGCTCTCCTGGTATCTTTCGCTCACCATTGCCCGGCCGATCCTGCGCCTGGCCGAGGCCGCCGCCGACATGCGCGAAGGCCGTGGCCGGTCCGGCAGCGTCCCGCCCACCTTGTTGCGTCGGCGTGATGAGGTCGGTGCCCTGGCATCCGCGCTGGCGGACAGCGCGACGGCGCTGTGGACCCGGATGGACGCGACCGAGCGCTTCGCCGCCGATGTCGCGCACGAGATCAAGAACCCGCTGTCGTCGATTCGCAGCGCCATAGAGACGCTGCGCCGCGTCGATGACCTAGGCCGCCCGCGCCAGTTGCTGACGATCATGGCGCAGGACGTGGTGCGGCTTGACCGGCTGATCAGCGATGTCAGCGATGCGTCCCGGCTGGATGCCGAGTTGTCGCGCGTCACCGTCGAACCGGTCGACATGGTGGCCATCCTGCGCACGCTGCAGGAACTGGACGAGGCAACACGCGACGAGGCGAATGACGCGAAGCTGGAGGTCGTGGCGCCTCCCAACGGCATGACGGTCTGGGCCGTGGAGGACAAGCTTGTGCAGGTGCTGCGCAACCTGATCGGCAACGCGCAGTCCTTCAGTCCGCGGCGCGGCCGGATTGTCGCCCGTGTCCGCGAGGCAGGCGCACTGGCGGAGTTGAGTGTCGAGGATGAAGGGCCGGGAATTCCTGATGCGAACCTCGAGCACATTTTCGATCGCTTCTACTCAGAGCGTCCATCAGGGGAAAGCTTTGGCCAGCACTCAGGATTAGGGCTGTCGATCAGCCGGCAGATCGTGGAGGCGTTGGACGGGCAGCTTTCCGCTGAAAACCGGCGAGACGCCACCGGCCGGGTATTGGGCGCCAGGTTCATCCTGCGGCTGCCGAAGGCTTCCTGACAGCTCATCCAAGTGATTGCACGGCTTGATTGCGTAAACATGCCGCCCCTGAAGCCAACTGAAGTAATAGTTCCTCGGCAGGAATTTAATGCAAAATTGCAATGAAAACGCATTTGACGAAAAATGAGCACAATTTTTCGTGTTCCTTAGACACCAGGACGAGAACATGATCTAATCCTCCGCGTCCTGTAACCATGGGAGGCAGTCGTGCCGTTTGATGGTCTTGGTTATGTTGCTACCTTTGCGAAACCTTCAGTCTGGAGCAGGCTGTCTCAGTTCGTTAAAGGCATTCCGCCAGTCTCCAAAACGCTTCCGTTGCATGCATTTCAGCCTGTTCCGACACAGCCTGATGCAGTGACCCTGCAGGTTCTGACAGTAGGGCGCGCACTGATCGAGGATCGCAAGGATTGGGTGCAAAGACGGTATGAAACCCGCGATGGACGGCGCTGCGCGGTCGGCGCCTTGCGCGGCGCGGCAAGATTGATGAACCTGCATGGGCCGCAGACGGGAGCGAACTCAATCCTGCTGTCGGTGGCCATGAGCCGAGGCTTCAATGATATCGAGAGCATGAACGATAACTCCAGTCACCGCCAGGTGCTCTCGGCATTCGATGAAGCCATCACCCGCGCTCGGCCGTTGGCTTAACGAAATAGACTCAGCGCCTGGCTCAAGGCGTTGAGTCTGCCCTTGCTTCATGATCAGCATTCAGGACCGGATCAAGCCTCGTTGCTGATGTGATTCGTAACACCCCATCTACTTGATCGCCGCAAATGCAGGATAAACGTCAGGAAAGCCTCCCAAAGCTTTAGTTATGGCGGAGTAACAAATCAGCGCAGAGTCGAGCTGAACGATGCCCGAGCGCCTCTGTTATTTTTGTAGCGCACCAGATTAAGGCTTGGTTGTGGCTTTGCTGTTTTCCGTGATTGGTCGCCAGGCGCGGCCATCGCGAGCCAAAAGCTCGTCTGCCTCGGCTGGTCCGTCGCTGCCAGAAGCGTAAAGGGGCAACTTTTCCGCAACCGGATTTGCCCAATCGTCAAGCACCGCGCCCACGACCCGCCACGTGTCCTCAACTGTGTCCGAACGATTGAACAAGGTCTGATCGCCAATCATGACGTCGTAGATCAGCGTCTCATAGCCAATGTTTGCTTCTTTTGGGAACCAATCGGCGTATTTGAATGCCATCCTTACAGGCGCCAGATCAACAATGGGGCCAGGCCGCTTGACCTCGAATTGCAGGGAAATCCCTTCATCAGGCTGAATCTGCAAAAACAGCCAGTTCGGTGGAAGCGTGTCGACATTGGTGTCTTCAAATGGCGCATAAGGCGCCGCTTTGAAGCGGATTGCGATTTCCGTTACCCGGCGCGACAGATGCTTGCCGGTGCGAAGGTAAAACGGCACTCCGGCCCAGCGCCAGTTGTCGATCGCCAGCCGCATTGCCACATAGGTCTCCGCCACCGAATCTGGCGCGACATCCTTCTCGCCGCGATAGCCCTCGTATTGGCCCCGCACCGCGTCATTGGGAGCCACGGTTCGCAACGCCGAGAACACATCCGACTTGCGGCTGCGCACCGCCTGGGCACCGAAAGCCGCCGGCGGTTCCATTGCGACCATGGCCAGGAGCTGGAAGACATGGTTGGGAATCATGTCGCGCAACGCCCCGGTCTTTTCATAAAAGCGGCCACGGCTCTCCACGCCCACTGTCTCGGCAACCGTGATCTGCACGTGATCTATGCGATCCCGGTTCCAGACAGGCTCGAACAAGCCATTGGCGAAGCGCAGCGCCATGATGTTCTGGACCGTCTCCTTTCCCAGGAAGTGGTCGATCCGGTAGATCTGGTGCTCCTCCGCGCAGCGCAGGATGCTGGTGTTCAGCGCCTTGGCGGAGGCCTCGTCATGGCCAAATGGTTTTTCAATAACCACGTGGCGCCAGCGCTCCGGCTTCTTGCCGTCGGCGTCCCATTTTTCTTCCAGCAGCCCAGCTTGCCCCAGGTGGGTGACGACCGGCCCGAAGAAGCGGTCGGCGATTGCCAGGTAGAACAGGCAGTTGCCGCCGGTATCGGGTGACTGGTCGATCCGTTGCTTCAGCTTGTCATACAAGCCCGCGTCGTTCAGGTCGCCCTTGATGTAGGCCAGGCGACCAGTGAGGCGCTTCCACGTGTCTTCATCAATCTTGTCGATGCGGCTTTCGCTGGTGGCTTTGCCCACGAAGCTTTCCATCATCTTGTGCAGGTTGTCGCGCCATGTGCCGGCGTCGATGTCAAGAAGATCAACGCCGATTAATTCAAAATGATCAGGCAACAGCCCTGTCGTCGCCAGATTATAAAGGGCCGGCACCAGCAGGCGCTTCGTCAGATCACCCCCAGCGCCAAAGATGACCATGGCGCAGGGACCAGGCGGAACCGCTGCCCGCCGATGCAGGGCATTCAGCGATTGAGCGTTGGCCGGGCGCGCGTCATTCATGCATGTCACCTGAAATAGGGTTGTCTGTACGGTTACACGTCGATGTGAGCAGGGCGATACCAACTGGGAAGACGCTTTTCACGGAAAGCGGTGGTGCCTTCAAGGCCCTCGGCCGAATGGCGCTGTGTCCAACCTTCGTGGGCTAACATGCCAATCTGACGTTCGTCGAGCAGCAAATCGTTGGCTCCCAGAAAACTGCGCTTCGTCGTTGCGATCGCCGTGGGACTGCCAAGAAAGATCGCTTCAAGGACGCTCGCCAATTTTGTCTCGACCTCGGTTGCCGGGACGATCGCGTGGATCAGGCCTATGCGTTCGGCCTCGCGAGCGTCGAAACGTTCACCCGTCAGCGCATACCGCCTTGTGTGGCGCAAGCCGATGGCGTTGACCATGTGGGTGGAGATTGGGGTCGGGGCAACGCCGACCCTTATCTCGGTGATGCCGAACTGGGATTCCGGCGTGGCAAACGCGACATCGGCGCAGCAGGCCAGTCCGACGCCTCCGCCAAAACAGGCGCCGTGCACCAGGGCGATGGTTGGCTTGGGGAACTCGTTCAACAACTGCATGGCCCTTGTCGTGCTGACAGAGGCCGCGAAATTTTCTGGTGGCTGGTAGCGGGCGACGTCGTTAAGCCAGCGTATGTCGGCGCCGGCCTGGAAGTGCTTGCCGGCGCCGCGGATCACCAGGCAGCGCACGGCGTTGTCTGAGGCGAGACTGGTCAGGCCAGCGATCAGGCACTCCAGCATCTCGGCATTGTAAGCGTTGCCGACCTCTGGCCGGTTGAGGGTAACGGTGGCGACGCCTCTGCGGTCGGTGGACAGAAGGACAGGCGGTTGGGTCATGCAGGTTCCGAACAGGACGTTCCTGGCCTGGAAAGTACTGGAGTGGCGGAGGATGGCAAGAGCGTTGCTCCAAGGGTCATGCCGGCCCTAAGCTGAAGCCAGCAAAACGGGAGAGGTTCCATGAGCGCTCAGCCACGCGACTACACCGTTGCCGACTTCAATTACCTCCATCATCCCGAGGGTCCGCAACGGCTGCGGCTGTTCATGCCGGTGGCGCCGCATCCGGTTCCCCTGATCGTCGATCTCCATGGCGGCGCCTGGTGCAACGGTGACCTACGAGACTGCGAGGCGCGCGACTTGACCTTGGCACGGGCAGGCTTCGCGGTGGCGGCGCTGAATTTCCGCCACGCTGGCCACGGTTACCCATCGTCGTTGATGGACATCAACTATGCGATCCGCTGGTTGAAGGCACATGCCGGCAAACTCGGGCTTCGGGCTGACCGCGTGGGCTTGTCTGGGCAAAGCAGCGGCGGCCATCTTGCCATGCTCGCGGCCATGCGGCCGAGCGATCCGCGGTATGCGGCGATTGCGTTGCCGGATGGGGTGGAGGCTGATGCGTCCGTCCAAGCCGTTGTGATGCAATGGCCGGTGATCAACCCGCTGTCGCGCTACCGGCATGCCGTTCTGCATCGGGATGCCGCAACGCCTCCGGCTTGGGTCGGCGACATTCCCGATCGTCACGATCTTTACTGGAAGAACGTGGGCGCCATGGCCGAGGGCAACCCAATGCTGATCCTGGAGCGGAAGGAGCCGGCGGCGCTGCCGCCAGCGTTGTGGATTCAGGGCACGCCGGACCCTGTGCATGATTATCGGGATCCGGAAGGCGCCTTCGAGGGCAACGAGCCACAGCGTTTCTTCACGGCCTATAATCAAGCGGGTGGCAGCCTGGAGGTGCTTTACATCGACAATGCGACACGAGGCACTGCCTCCCATGATCCTACGGCGGCATTCTTTCTGCGCCACCTGACTTGATGCTGCTTTTGTCTGCTGGTGCGATGAACCACGTGCCGCAGGCTGATCCTGGTTGCGGGAACGTCGCCCGACCCTTCACGTGCTAAATCGTTATCCCCTGGCTGTGTCAGGCGATACCGATCTAGCGCGAGAACAGGCGCGGCTGTTTTCGTAGAAGATCCAAAATCACCAGCGACACAGGGATTGCCGCGGCGACACGGAACGTCCACTGGAAAGCAACGATGAAACCATCATCGGCCGGAAGCGCCGAGGCCGTCCGCAACGTCTGGAAAATCA
>CAXTXZ010000198.1:0-6852 GCA_964248015.1 uncultured Rhodopila sp.
GTGCGCGGGCTGCTGCGGATGTGCGCTGGCCAGTAACGATTTGACGCCTGGGAACCAGGCGCCGGAACAGGAGGGGGAACAATGCGCCTGAAAGACAAGGTTGCCATCGTCACCGGCGGCGCCCACGGCATGGGCGAGGCCGAGGCTCGGCTGTTCGCCCGTGAGGGCGCGGCTGTCGTCATCGCCGACGTGCTAGGGACGGAAGGCGAGGCCGTTGCCGCGGACATCAGCGCCCGCCAGGGCCGGGCTTGTTTCATTCGCGCGGATGTCACGTCGGAAGCCGACTGGCGGGCGCTGATCGCGGAAACCATCGCCCGCTATGGCCGGCTCGACATCCTGGTCAACAACGCCGGCATCAGCGGCAGCGCCGTGGGCGACGTGGATAGCCTGGAGGGCTGGCAGGCCTTGCTGTCGGTCAACGCGGCGAGCGTGTTCATTGGCACCAAGCTGGCGGCGGCGGCGATGACGCCGAACGGGCGAGGCTCGATCGTCAACATTTCGTCGATCATGGGGTTTGTCGGCAGCGCGGACAGCCATCCCGGCTACGTGGCGTCGAAAGGGGCGGTGCGGCTTTACACCAAGGCGGCGGCGGCGAAGTATGGGCCTGCGGGGATACGGGTGAACTCGGTGCATCCCGGCTACATGCCGCCAATGCTGAACGCGACGAACGCGGCGGGCAGGGCCTCCAAGATCGAGGCGACGCCGCTGCGGCGGCTGGGCGAACCGATCGAGGTCGCCTATGGCGTGCTGTTCCTGGCGTCCGACGAGGCGTCTTTCGTGACGGGAACGGAACTGGTTATCGACGGCGGCTACATCGCGCAGTGATTGAGGGATACGAACATGGTTCCGGCGGCCCAGATACCCGGTGTCTATCACCGCAAGATTGGCGACATCGTGGTTACCGCCCTGTCCGACGGCTATCTGGATGGCGCGGTGGAGGTGATGCAGAACATCGCTCCCGATGAGGCGAAGCGGATGCTGACGGAGCAGTTCCGGCCGGGGCGGCGGACCTCGGTGAACTGCTACCTGGTGTATTCCGGGGGGCGGCTGGCGCGGGTGGAGACGGGCTCGGGGGATTACCTGATGCCGACGGCGGGCAAGTTGCAGGCCAACCTTCGGGCGGCGGGGGTTGATCCGGCCGATATCGACACGGTGATCCTGACGCACATGCACCCGGATCATTCCGCGGGCCTGACGGACCCGGCAACGGGGCGGAGGTTCTTCCCGAACGCCGAACTGGTTGTGCACCGGAACGAGCCGAGGCACTGGCAGGATGACGGCGCGATGAGCCGAGCGGATGAGCGCGCGCGGAAGATGTATTTCCAGTGCGCTCGGGAGCAGATGGCGCCTTACCATAACCAGATGCGGACGTTCGATGGCGCGGTCGAGGTGTTTCCGGGCGTGACGTCGATGCCGCTGCATGGGCATACGCCGGGGCATTCGGGGTACATGATCGCCTCGGGCGGGCAGTCGTTGCTGATCTGGGGCGATATCATCCATGTGCCGGAGGTGCAGGTGGCGCGTCCGGAGGTCACCATGGTGTTTGACACCGATCCGCAGGCCGCCGCCGCGACGCGCAAGCGGACGTTCGACATGGTGGCGACGGACAAGCAACTGATCGCCGGGATGCATGTGCATTTCCCCGGCTTCGCGCGTGTGGCGAAGCAGGGAGATGGGGGCTACCTGTTGCTGCCGGAGCCTTGGGACCAAGCGTTCCCGGGGTGACGTTGGGGCTGTTGCTGGCGGCGGCTTCGCTTGCGGCGGGGAACGAGCCGCGCTCGTCACGACGCTCGCGATCCTCCGGCATCAGATGGATGGGATCTTGCGCCATCCGCCAATCAGGGATTAACCGCGATGTCCGCCAATCCCATTTGTGTTATCCTGTGCCCGGAGGTATCGGATGGACTGGACAGGCTGCCCCGTGGTTGAGCGTATCCCCGGTAAGGTGTCAGGCGCACCGGTCATCGTGCATTCGCGCGTTCGCCCCGATGACCTCGTTGCGAACCGCGACGAAGGGCAGGAGTGGCTGGCCGAGAACTACTCGCTGCCAATTGAGACGGTGAAGGCCGTACTGGTGTTCCACGACCATGTGAAGGGCCGTGTGCCGCATCCCGCTGGCTGATCGCGTGCGGGTTTTGCTGGACCAGAACATAGCCCGTGCGCTTGGGCTGCTGCTGACGGAGCATGATGTCCACGCAGCGGCTGACATGGGCTGGTCGGCACTGACCAACGGCGCCCTGCTGAAATTCGCCGAGGAGGCCGGCTTCACGGTGCTGGTCACGGCGGACCAAGGCATCCGATATCAGCAGAACCTATCGGGGCGACAAATCGCCTTGATCGTGCTGTCCACGAACAAGTGGCGCGTGCTGCGGGACCACTCGGGCTTGATCGCCGATGCAGTAAATCGGGCACGGCCAGGAAGTTTTGAGGCAGTGGGTTTTCCGCGTCCGCCGCTGCGTAGGCGGACGGTGGCACCTCGTCAGCCTTGAACTCGTATCGACCTGTTTCCCGCTGCTGGCAGCGAGCCACGTATTCTGCCATTGCATGATCTGGCATCAAAGGTAACGCGGGTTTCGGGGGTGTTGTCCCTTGTTTCCGGAGTACATGCGAGCGCTAAGGCGAGGCTGAGGGTTTGGCGGCGGATTTGAATATGTTCAAGGCGGCGTACTGTAACAGAATGATTGTCTTTCCGTCTCGAATTAGACCGCTCTGCATCATCCCAAGGGCATCATCGATTATTAACTAAAATACTTCAATATCCTCGCCTTCCCCTTCGTTACCGCCGCCGCCTGTGATTTGGTTCGATGGCGTGTATAGACCCATGAAGAAATGGAGTATTTCCGTGACCGAGCCGGGACTCATAAAAGCCTCAAAAACTTTACGCACATCTCGAACACGATACCCGGTTTCTTCTTCTGTTTCTGCACGTATGCGTTCTTCAGGCGATGCATTATCAAGCAACCCAGCGGGTGCTTCGATCAGTAGGTCAGTCCAGCCGGACACGTAAGCTGGAAAGCGGAACTGGCGCGTCAGGATCACGGTGCGCCGGTCGGGATCATAGAGCAGAATCGTCGCCCCATTCCCTCGGTCGTAGGTTTCCCGGCTTAGGGTCTGCCAGGCGCCGTTGCGCCGGCGATAGTTAAAGGTCGTCTTCTTCAGGACGTACCAGTCGTCCGAAAGGGTTCTGACCTCTTGAATGAGAATACGATCGCTGAGAGTCATAAGTAACCACCAGAAGCGGGGTGGCCTGGAGAAAACATGCAATATCGTGCAAAATCAATGAATTTCGTGCAGTCATGTTGCAGGCCTGAATGCTGACAAGGCAGCGCAAAGCGTACATCCTGGATGTCCTGCGACAGGATGGCCGGGTTGTCGCCAAGACGCTGAGCGAGGCGCTTGCCCTTTCCGAGGACACCATACGCCGGGATCTTCGGGAACTGGCGGCCGAGGGGTTGTTGCAACGCGTTCATGGCGGCGCGTTGCCAGCGTCCCCTGCCACGGCTGATTTTGCGCAACGGCAGGGTGTCGCGACCGATGGCAAGGTTGCGATCGGCCGAGCAGCGGCGGCCATGGTGCGTCCCGGTCAGGTCGTGTTCGTCGATGGCGGCACGACCGCATTGCAGCTTGTGCGCCATCTGCCACGTGATTTGACGGCGACGGTGGTGACGCACAGCCCGCATATCGCGGTTGAACTGATCAACCACGACTCGGTCACGGTCGAGATGATCGGAGGCCGGCTCTTTAACCACTCGGGGGTCGTGGTTGGCGCGGCGGCAATCGAGGCAATCGCCCGCGTCCGCGCGGAAATCTACTTCATGGGCGTGACGGGCGTCCATCCAGAGGTTGGGCTGACGACGGGGGACGCGGAAGAGGCAGCGGTGAAGCGAACGCTGTGCCGGTTCGCGGCTGAAACAGTCGTGCTGGCGTCCCGCGAGAAGATCGGCGCGGCGTCTACCTACGTCGTGGTGCCTTTAAAGGAAGTCGGAACGATCATCGTCGAAAAGACGACGCCGCCGGAGATCATTAAAACCTATCGGGCGTTGGACATCTCGGTCGCTGTCGCTTGAGGCTATCCCCCAACCGCCCCCTGCGCCTCCACGTAAAGCGCGTAAACCGACTGGCTGGCCGCCATGAACAGCCGGTTCCGCTTCAACCCGCCGAAGCAGACGTTCGCGCATCGCTCCGGCAGCAGGATGCGCCCGATCAGCGAGCCGTCAGGCGCGAACACCGCGACGCCGTCCTCGCCTATGCCGCCCGAGAACCCGCACCAGACGTTGCCCTCGGTGTCGCAGCGGATGCCGTCGGCCCAGCCGGCGCCGTCGAAGAACGTCCGCCCGTCCACCGCGCGGGTGCCCTTGTCCACGACGTCGTAGACCCGCGTGCTTTTCGGGCCTTCGCCGGGCGTGTCCACGACATAGAGCCTGGTCTCGTCGGGAGAGAAGCACAGGCCGTTGGGGCGGGCCATGTCGCCGATGGCGATACCCATGGTTCCGGTGCGCGGGTCCAGACGGTACACCCGGAACGGATGTTCCTGGGCGGCCTTGTGGCCCAGGTAGTTGCCTCGGGTTCCCGCGCCGTTGTCGCTGAACCAGATCGTGCCGTCCGACTTCACCACGACGTCGTTCGGGCCGGTCAGCTTGCGGCCCTCCCACTGGTCCGCCAGCACGACGACCGAGCCGTCATGCTCGGTGCGGGTCAGCCGCTGGGTGTCGTGCTCGCAGGTGACCAGCCGGCCCTGCCGGTCCCGCGTGTTGCCGTTGGCGTAGTGCGACGGCTCGCGGAAGACGCTGATGCCGCCTGTCGTCTCGTCCCAACGCAGGATCCGGTTGTTGGGGATGTCGGAGAACAGCAGGAAGCGGCCGTCGCCGAACCAGACCGGTCCCTCGGTGAAGTCGAACCCGGTGCCGATGCGGCGGATGCCGGCGTTGCCGAGGGCGATCTTCCCGAACCTTGGGTCGAGGACGACCACGTCGGGGTCGGGATACCGCACCGGCCCTGCCTGGTCCCAGCGCGTTGAAACCTCTGCCACGGCCGCCTCCCCCGTTTCCTGCTGGGCTGACGCGCCAGCTTCAAGGGTTGTAGCCGACGCCACGCATCGCTTCAAATCGCGCCAAGGCTTGTGCGGCGTCGCCCTTAACGCGTCGGATAGATTTTCGGATAGATGATCTGGTCCGGTGGTCCCGGCGGGCTGGGAGCCCCCTTCTTGCCGCATCCCGCCAGCAGCGCCAGGGCCAGGGCCAGCATCAGGCAAACCCTCATGCCAGCAGCGCCAGCCATTTCGCGGCCTGCTCCGCCACGTTCGCCGGGGCGGTGCCGCCGTAGCTGACGCGCGAGGCGACCGAGGCCTCCACCGTCAGCACCGAGAACACGTCGGCGGTGATCCCCGGCTCCACCGACTGCATCTCCGGCAGCGTCAGGCCGGCCAGGTCGACGCCGCGCGCCTCGGCCATCGCCACCAGCCGGCCGGTGACATGGTGGGCGCTGCGGAACGGCAGGCGCGGCACCCGCGCCAGCCAGTCCGCCAAGTCGGTCGCCGTGGCGAACCCCGAGCCGGCGAACGCCCGCATCCGCGCCACGTCAGGCGCCATGTCGCGCGCCATGCCGGCGGTCGCCGCCAGCGACAGCGCCCAAGCCTCGGCGGCCTCGAACACCGGCTCCTTGTCCTCCTGCATGTCCTTGGCGTAGGCCAGCGGCAGCCCTTTCATCACCGTCAGCAACGCCATCAGCGCGCCGGTGACCCGCCCGGCCTTGGCCCGCACCAGCTCGGCCGCGTCCGGGTTGCGCTTCTGCGGCATGATGGACGAACCGGTGGTGAAGGCGTCCGACAGCCGTATGAAGCGGAAGGGCGCGCTGCACCAGATGACGATCTCCTCCGCCAGCCGGGACAGGTGCACGGCCGAGATCGCCGCCGCCGACAGGAACTCCAACGCGAAGTCACGGTCGGAAACCGCGTCGAGGGAATTGGCGGTCGGCCGGTCGAACCCGAGCGCCGCCGCCGTCATCGCGCGGTCGATCGGGAACGAGGTGCCGGCCAGCGCCGCCGACCCGAGCGGGGACTCGTTCAGCCGGCGCCTTGCATCCGCCAGCCGTCCGCGGTCACGGTCCAGCATCTCGACATAGGCGAGCAGGTGATGGCCGAACGTCACCGGCTGCGCCGCCTGCAAGTGGGTGAAGCCGGGCATCGGGTCGGCCGCATGCTCCGCCGCCCGCCGCGCTAGCGCCAGCATCACGTCGCCAAGCTGGGCCGACAACCCGTCGATGGCGTCGCGCACCCAGAGCCGGAAATCCGTCGCCACCTGGTCGTTGCGGCTGCGCGCGGTGTGCAGCCGCTTGCCGGCCTCGCCGATGCGATCGGTCAGGCGGGCCTCGATGTTCATGTGGATGTCTTCCAGGGCGGCGTCGAAGGCGAAGCGGCCGGCCTCGATTTCCCCGGCGATCGCCTCTAGACCGGCGGCGATGGCGGCCTCATCTTCCGGGGACAGGATCCCGATCCTCGCCAGCATCGCCGCGTGGGCGCGGGAGCCGCGAATGTCTTGCCGCCACAGCTTGCGGTCGAACCCGATGGAGGCGTTGATGTCCTGCATGATCACCGATGGCCCGCCGGCGAAGCGGCCACCCCATTGCATGTTGGCCGGTTCGTTATGGCCAGCCGGGGGCGGGCGATCAGGCGTGTCGGTCACAGGGGAGGTTCCAGGTCGATGGTCATGAACCGTCGCCTCGCGCTGGCGGCGGCGCCGGGCATCCTAGTCGCCACCGCCCTGCCGCGCAAACCGCTGGCTGGCGCCCTGCCGCCGCGGTCAAACGCGTTTTACATGGTCAGCCCCCCCCAAGAGCCGCCGGCCGGCGTGTTAC
>CAXTXZ010000199.1:0-6842 GCA_964248015.1 uncultured Rhodopila sp.
AGGGACTTGAACCCCCACGGCTTGCGCCACCAGAACCTAAATCTGGCGTGTCTACCAGTTTCACCACGCCCGCACGCCGCCGAACAACGCCGGAGCCACGCTGTCGCGCAACGCGAACGCGGCGCTTTAACGCAGGGACCGCCACACGACAAGCGACAACCCGCGGCAAGCCAAGACAATCGCTTGAACGCCTCCGAGGATTCCGGCGCAGGTTGCAGTCCAAGCGAGGCGAGAGAGGAGGCACGCTTCATCCGGCGCCGGAAACCCATGCCGCTCAAGCGATCGCATGCGCGGTGGCCCTGTATAGCCCAGCCGCTTGTCAGGGTTGTCATAACGGCAAATGTGATGAGGCATGCATGCCATTCACGCCGTCAAACCTTTGACGGAAACCTTTTGGAATGTAATTTTACTGGTAAGTAAATTGGTGCAGGCAAATTGAAAATCAGCCACTCATACGCGGATGTGCTGATCAATGGCCTAAGCCTGAAGCGAGGAACTGGGTAATGGGGACAACCAAATCCGCCCGCCAAACGTCGGCTGAAAAGCCCTCGGCAAATCCTGCCCTTGGCAATCCCTTTCCTGAAAGCGCCGGACGCGACTACAGTGTCGCCGCCGTTGATCGCACCCTTGACTTGCTGGAAGCCCTGTCGCGTCTGGGCCCGGCCTCCCTGGCAGCCTTGTCGGATAGCGTCGGCTGCACGCGTACCGCGGCATTTCGCCTGCTGCGCACGCTTCAGGCGCGCGGCTTCACCATCCAGGACGAGGCGCGCGGGCTGTGGCGCCTGGGCGCGCGCTGGAACGCGCTTAGCAGGGCTGCTTCTGAACAAGGCGCCTTGGCGGCGACAGCCATGCCGTTTCTTGCGGCGCTTGGCAAGGCAACGGGCGAGAACGTCTATCTGCGCGTCCGCGACGGAATGGAGAGCGAAACCATCGCCATCTACCAGACCGATCCAATTATCCGCATGTACTCCGAGGTCGGCAAGCGCGCCGCCCTTCATGCCGGCCCCAGCCGCCTTTTGCTGGCGTTCGCGCCCGAGGCCGTGCAAACCCAGCTTCTGGCTCAGCGTTTGAACCGCTTCACGCCCGCGACCCGGATCGACCCGACGTGGATCGCCGCGGATCTGCAACGCATCCGCACGCGCGGCTACTTGATCACCTCCGACGAGGTTCACGCTGGGGCTGTCGGCATCTCCGCCGCTGTGCGGGATGCCACAGGTTCCGTCATTGCCGTGCTGCACATCAGCACGCCGTCAATGCGGATGCGCCCGCCTCGCCCCCGGGCGGTCCTGCCGCAGGTGATGGATGCGGCGCTGCGACTGTCCGAGGCACTGGGCGCAGCCGGCAAACCGGTGCAGCACGCTCTCCTCCCCGAGCACGGCCCCCCCACCGGGTGGACCATGACCAGCAGCATCATCGCCCAGGCTCGGCCGCACACCATCTTCCGGTAGCCCGGGATTAGCTGAGTCTCTTATAAAAGAACGTTGTCTCGGTCGGCATGCCGGAGGCATCAACCGCGTAACCCCCAAGCCGGCCATATTCCTGCCAGCCTTCCGTCAAGTACAATGCCTCTCCGGCATCCCCTGTCCGGGTGTCCAGCACGAGCAACGTCCGTTCGGCGTCTCGCGCGGCGGCCTCCAGGGCACGCAGCACACGGCGTGCAAGACCGCTCCGGCGCGCGGAGGGGAGCACCAGGATCTTTTGCACCTCGGCTCGGCGTGGCTGGTTTTCGGGCATCGCCAGATTGAGCATGCCTGTCGCGACCAGCGCCCCATCACGCCAGCCCGCCAGGATCACGCGTCGGCCGGCGCTCATGTCGCTTGCCGCCCGGCGCCAGAAGGCGCGTGCTTTTTCCAGTGACAGCGGAGGCAGGAAGGACACCGACGCGCCGCCATCGACGCAGGCGACCAGGATGCGGGCCAGACGAAATTCCGCCGCGTTGGCCGCCGCGATGTCCAACGTCTCGACGCCGTTGACCGGCTTGGCGTATCCGAACTCCAGCGAGTTCGAGAGGTCGTTCAGCGCCCGTACGCCGCCCCGGCGCACATAGGACCATTTTTCGTAGAAGCGGTGCGCCCGTTCAAACCGCGTGTCGCTCCAGAGGCAGAGCCTTTCAGCGCTGGACCGGATCGCATGGCTTTCCGCGTGACTCAGCAAGGCAGAACCCAGGCCCATGCCATGCAGGGAGGGATGGGCATAGACTTGGCAGATTTCCCATGCCGAAACGTCCGGTCGGACGGCGACCATGCCCACGATACGATGATCGGCTTCGGCAACCCACAAAGCGCCACCCTGATCAACATAGAAGCTTGCCAGACGATGCAGCTGGGGCATCTCCCCATCGACATCCATATAGACGCCGGGATAGTTCGACCAGCAGGCCGCCATCAGCGCAATGATCCCCGGGCCGTCGGTATCCCGGCCTGGACGGAGCGGCCAGTCGGTCATGCCCGCGCCTAGCGCAGGCCTTCGCAGAACACCTGGATACGCTTCAGGCCTTCCAGCAGGTCCACGTCGGCGGTGGCGGTGCTGATCCGCAGATAGGGGCTCATGTGATAGGCGGCGCCGTGCACCGTCGCGACGTAATGTTCCTCCAGCAAGGCGAGGCAGACGTCTTCGTCGGTGTTCAGCCGGCGACCGCCCGTGGTGGTCTTGCCAAGGCAACCGGCGACGTTGGGGAACACATAGAACGCGCCTTCGGGCTTGTGGCAACTGACGCCCTTCGTCGCGTTCAGCATCTCCACCGCCAGATCGCGGCGGCGCTTGTAGGCGTCGATCTGCGCATCAACCCCGTCCTGCGGCCCATCAAGCGCCGCCGCCGCCGCCGCCTGGCCCACTGTGGAGGTGCCGGCCGTGGCCTGTCCCTGCATCACGGTCATCGCCTTGACCAGCGGCTTCGGGCCGCCGGCGAAACCGATGCGCCATCCGGTCATCGCGTAGGTCTTGGAAACCCCTGAAACAGTCAGCGTGCGGTCCTTCAGGTCTGGGGCGACCTGGGCGAAGGTCGCATGCTGGAAGCCGTCGAACACCAGGTGCTCGTACATGTCGTCGGACAGGACCCAGACATGCGGATGGCGGCGCATGACGGCGGCGACCTGCGCTATCTCTTCGGCGGAGCAGCAGGCGCCGGTCGGGTTGTTCGGGTTGTTCAGCACCAGCCACTTCGTGCGCGGCGTGATCGCGGCCTCGATGTCCTCGGCGCGCGGCTTGAAGCCGTTGTTCTGCGAGCAGCTCACCAGCACGGGCACGCCCTCGCACAGTTGCGTCATCTGCGCGTAGGCGATCCAGGAAGGAACCGGGATGATCACCTCGTCGCCAGGATCGACGGTCGCCATGATGGCGTTGAACAGGCACTGCTTGCCACCGTTGGAGACGGCGATCTCGTCCAGGGCGTATTCCAGGTTCGAATCACGTTTGAATTTGCGCTGGATGGCTTCCTTCAGCACCCGTGTGCCGTCCTGGGGCGGATACTTGGTGTCGCCCTTCAGGGCCGCCTGATGCGCGGCCTCGATCGCATGCGGCGGGCTATCGAAGTTAGGCTCGCCGGTGGTCAAGGTGATCACCGGCTTGCCGGCGGCGCGCAGCTCGCGGGCCTTGATCGTCATCTGCACGCTGGGGGCAAGCTGGACCCGGCCAAACCGTTGCGACAGGGTTGGCATCAGTGCAGTTCCTGGCAGAAGCGCTGGATGCGGGCGCAGGCCTCGCGCAGTTCCTCGGTCGCGTTGGCGTAGCTGATGCGGATGTAGCCAGGGTAGCAGAACGCCGCGCCATGGACGGTGGCGACGCCCTCCTCGGCCAGCAGGGTCAGGGCGAAGGCTTCATCATCCTTGATCAGCGTGCCACCCTTGCTGGTCTTGCCAATGCAGCCGTGGACCGAGGGATAGACATAGAACGCGCCGTCGGGCCGGGTGCAATTCATGCCGGGCGCCTGGTTCAGCATCTCGACGACAAGATCGCGGCGCTGCTCGAACACCTTGCGCATGTCCTCGACGGTGTCCTGCTGGCCGGTCAACGCCTCGACCGCCGCCGCCTGGGCGATGGAGTTGGGGTTGGAGGTCGATTGGCTTTGCAGCTTGTCCATCGCCTTGATCAGCGCCACCGGCCCGCCGGCGAACCCGATGCGCCAGCCGGTCATGGCATAGGCCTTGGACACGCCATGCACGGTCAGGGCGCGGTCGCGCAGCCGGGGTTCGACCGCCAGGATGGTGGCTGGCTTGAAGCCGCCGTAGACCAGGCTGTCGTAGATGTCGTCAGTCAGCACCCAGACATGCGGATGGCGCATCAGCACGTCGGTGATCAGCTTGAGGTCTTCGGCGCTGTAGGCGGCTCCGGTCGGGTTGCAGGGATTGTTCAGCATGAACCACTTGGTTTTCGGCGTGATCGCCGCTTCCAGGTCCTCGGCGCGCAGCTTGAAGCCGTTGTTCTGGCCGCACGGCACCAGCACCGGCTTGCCGTCGGCCAGGGTGACGATGTCAGGATAGCTGACCCAGCACGGGCTGGGGATGATGACCTCGTCGCCAGCGTTCAGGGTGCCCAGCATGGCGTTGAACAGGACCTGCTTGGCGCCGGTGGAGATGATGATCTCCTCGGGCTTGTATTCTATGCCGCTGTCACGGGCGAACTTCGCCGCCACGGCCTTGCGCAGCGCCTGGGTGCCGGCGACGTCGGTGTATTTCGTCTCGCCGTTCTCCATCGCGCGGATCGCCGCGTCCTTGACGTTGCGAGGGGTGTCGAAGTCTGGCTCGCCTTGCGACAGGCTGATGACGTTCTTGCCCTCGGCGATCATCCGACGCGCCACGGTCGAGATGGCAATGGTCAGGCTGGGCTGGATGCGGTCGAGACGTTCGGCGGTAAGGGACATAACGGGTTCCACGCGGACCTTGAAAGGGCGGGAAACTATCGGAGCGACAGCGGCAGGGCAACCGTTGGGCTGGCCGCTAGCCGCGTGGCAGGACTGCGTGCGCAGGACAAACGCGTGATCGACCGGGAGATTTGGCGCGGGATGAAGCCTGGTTGGCGGGCGACTATCCTTGAAGCGGTTTCCCCTGACGGCGTGGCTGAGGCTTTGGCCAGTGCCTGGGGATGGTCCTCCTTCGACGCAGAGCGGGGCGCAGAGGCCGCAGAGAAAGCAGGCGCTTGCCCAGCGTATTGCCGATGCCGGGACCAATGCTTGCTGCTTGTCACACTGATGCCGGCGGGCAGAGCAGCCGTCAGGCGGACAGGCAATGGTTCGGCCTCGGCGCTGGCAACCGACCGCTGTGGAAAAGGCCGGACCGACGGAACGATGACTGCGCTTCATCCCTTGTGGAGTCTTTATCTGGGGCTCTGTGTCCCTCTCTGCATTGAAGCGGTCATGCGACCGGACGCCGCCTCTGAGCCATGCCACAGCAAGCTTCCCATGGTCCGCAACCACCTGTCTGAACCTGAGACCGTTTCAAGCGATTGCCGTAAGCTTTCTCTCTAGTGCCGTTGCTTTCCAGCTTGAACTCCGTCATGACGCATGCTGATAGAAGAGCGCGCTCCTGGGCCGCATCGCCCGAAAGGATTGCCTTTGCCCTAAGGCAGGTCGATCCACGACAAATGCCCGCCCTTGCCGGCGCCGGTGTCCAGGAACACCGCCGTTCCCCCCAGCGCGCCATGCCGCACGTAAGGCCGGCCGTTGCTGCTGCGGCGGTCGTGCCCGCAGTAGACCGTCACGCCCTTGGGGATGCGGTCAACCCACCGCAGGCTGCGCTCGGGGTAACCGTCCGGCTGCATCCGTCCCGTCGGTTCTCCGTACAGCGCCCGCGCCACCGGGCCGCTGGGCCGGCTCAGCCCGACTTCCGGAGAGGAGTATCCAAGCATCGCCGTATGGAAACCGCCATGCACGAACACCGCCGACCCGTGGCTCAGCCAGGCCGGCGCCCGCGCGATCAGCCGCGATGCCCGCTGCTTCAGGGGCTCGTCCATCTTGTCGAGGGTGGCTTGCACAACAGGCTCGACCCGCGCGTGCTCGCCTGCCAGAACCCGGGCCAGCTTGAAATCATGGTTGCCGAGGATGAACAGGCCCCGGCCGCTTTCCACCAGGTCAAACATCATCCGCATGGTGCGGGCGCTATCAGGTCCGTAGTCAACCAAGTCGCCAAGCTGCAAGATGAACCGATCCGTGGCGATCGCGTAGGCGAAAGCCATGGCGTCGCCGTGGACATCGCCCACCACACGGAGCTTCGCGCCAGGAGGAATCGAAGAAGCGTTCATAAATTCGTCAAGATAATATAATGACGCGAAACGCATCGTTAAGCAACAGAATGCGATGACGTTTGTCAGGTGGCGCGTATTCGCGCATAAGCCGCCCGCGCCCTGCCCTCGGCCAGATCAACGACTGGATGGAGATAGGTCTGCCCCAGAACAACTCCTGCTCGACGCAACTCGCCCCGGGGCGCTTCCATGGCGCATGGATGCGGCATGCGTCAAGCTTCGCCAGCTCGGGCACGTAGCGGCGGACATAGTCGCCCTCCGGATCGAATTCGCGGCCCTGCAGCACCGGATTGAAGACGCGGGAATACGGCGCGGCATCCACGCTGGAACCGGCGATCCACTGCCAGCTTACGGCATTGTTCGCCAGATCGGCGTCCACTAGAGTGTCTCAGAACCACGCCTGGCCCTCCTGCCAGGGCAGCATCAGGTGCTTGACCCAGCAGGCCGGGCTTGTCCCGCCTGGGCATGTCGGCGAACTCCGACCGCAGCGGCGTTTCCGGCAGCGTGGGATGGCTCCATAGGAGGTTGGCGCAGAACTCGCGCCACGGCAGTTCGCGAATGAAGACCTCCCGCCCCTTGCCGCTCGGGCACTGGTGAGCGAGGCGCCA
>CAXTXZ010000200.1:0-6838 GCA_964248015.1 uncultured Rhodopila sp.
GGCGTTCAACCGGATGTTGCCAAAGCCGTCCACGTGGGCGCTCATGCCGGCGGGCACCAGGCAGGTCGCATCGTACTCCTGCACGATCAGCGGCCCCGGCAGCGTGCCGATCAGTCCGGCTCGGTCCGTCACCGGCGTCTCGACCCATCCGTCCCGCGGGAACCAGGCCATCCGAACCGGTGGCACAGCTTGATTGAATGGCGCTATCCGTTCCGGCAGCCTGGGCCGCTCCGGCAGCCCGCGCGCCATGACGGACAGCCCCATCAGTTCCACCGCCTCGCTTTCCGGCGCCCGGAACCCATAGGTCTTCTCATGCTCGACCGCGAACAGCGCGGCGATCGTGGCCGGCGTGATGTCGCCGTCAGGCAGCGCGACCTCGATCTCGCTCGACTGCCCGAGGTAACGCGCCGAGGCCGCTCGCTGGAACGCCTGGCGCCGTTCGGCGAAGCCGTCCCGCGTCAGGCGCCGCGCGCCTGCGTTTGCCAGGTCCGCGATAATGCGCGTGATCCGCTCCGGCTCGGCTTGGTCCAGCCGCACGCGGATGCTCTGCCGCGCATGGTGCTCGGCGTCGGCGACCAACAGGCCGAAGGCGCTGAACACGCCGGGCAACGGAGGGATAATGATGCGCGCAATGCCAAGTTCCGCCGCGATCCCCGCCGCGAACAAGGGTCCGTTGCCGCCAAACGCCAGCATGGCGAACTGCCTTGGGTCACGCCCCCGCTCCACCGACACCGCCCGGATCGCCCGCATCATGGTGGCGGAGGCCAGCCGCAGCATGCCGTGCGCCGCCGCCTCGATTGACAAACCCATGGGACCCGCCAGGTCACGTGCGATCGCCGCCCGCGCGGCATCCCGATCCAGCCGCATCGCGCCGCCTGCCAGCCCGCCTGGATCAAGATACCCCAACGCCAGGTTGCAATCGGTGATCGTCGGCGCCGTGCCGCCGCGTCCGTAACAAACCGGTCCCGGCGCCGCGCCAGCGCTTTCCGGTCCGACTTTCGGCGCCCCGGCACTGTCCAACCGGCAGATGGAGCCGCCACCCGCGCCGACCTCGGCCAGATCGATGGCAGGCAGCTTCAGCATGTAGCCTGCGCCGACCAACAGGCGAGAGCCTGCCATGACGCCGCCGCCGACCTCGATCGCCTCGGTACGCAGCACCTCGCCGCCCTCCACCAGCCCGGCCTTGGCGGTTGTGCCCCCCATGTCGAAGGTGATGATCCGGGGTTCGTCCAGCCTTCGCGCCAGGGCCGCGCCACCGACAACGCCCGCGGCTGGCCCGGATTCGATGATGTGGGCAGGGGCGTGCGCGGCGAACTCGGCCGAGGCCAGGCCGCCATTCGATTGCATGAGCTGCAAGGGCGCCTCGATGCCAAGCGCACGCAGGCGAGCGTCCAGGGCAGTGATGTAGGCGCGGACGACGGGCTGGACGTAGGCGTTGATGACGGTGGTGCTGGTGCGGGGATACTCCTTGATCTCCGGCAGGATGTCGCTGCTGACCGAGATCGCGATATCGGGCAAGGCCGCTCGCACGGCGGCGGCCACGGCCTGCTCATGCGCGGGGTTGGCATAGCTGTGCAGCAGGCAGACCGCCACGCTGGCAACCTTCTCGGCGCGCAGCATTGCGATGACCGGGGCCAGGTCGGCCTCGGCCAGCGGAACGGACACCGAGCCGTCCGGGCGCAGCTTCTCGGTGACCTCAAGCCGCAGCCGCCGTTCGACCAACGCGCGGGGCTTGGTCCAGCCGATGTCGTACAGCACCGGCATGCGCAGGTCGCGGATTTCCAGGATGTCGCGGAATCCCTTGGTGGTGATCAGCGCGGCGCGGGCGCCCTTGCCCTCCAGCACCGTGTTTGATCCGACCGTCGTCGCGTGCAGCACGTCGGTCACTGCCTGGCCATTGAGCAGCGACTGAAGCCCGGCGATGATGCCCTCGCCGTAATCATGCGGCGTCGAGGCCGTCTTGCGCGTCGTCACAGCCCCTTCGGGCGTGATGGCGACAAGGTCCGTGAAGGTGCCGCCAATGTCGACGCCGATACGGATGCTCATGCCGCGGGCTCCCAGGCCACGGCGGGCAAGGGCTTTCGTTCCGCCCGCAGCCGAGCGCGCAACAACTCGGTCGCGGTTTCGTCGATGACCGGGGGATCGCCGGCGGCGACAACGCCGTAATCACGGGCGGCGGCAGCCACCGAGACAAGGCCGTCACGGAGATCGCGCGCCACCAGATGGAGGTCACGCTCCAACGCCGGCCCCCAGCCGCCGGCGCCAGGCAGTTCGTGCCGGAAGACCTCGCCCTGCATCAGGCTCATGGTGATCTTCGCATGCAGCTTTGTTTCGGACGCCTGGCCGGGGTTCATCACGTTGAGGCCGAACGATCCTGGGCCGCCGCCCCGCAGGCCGTATGGCCGGTGAGTCTGGCGGTCGGCGCGCACCTGCAACACACCCTCATGCGCCAGCATGCGCCAGGTCTTGCGCTGCGACATGCCGCCACGGAACTTCCCCGCGCCTCCGGTGTCGGGCACGAACTCGTAATCCAGCACCTCCAACGGGTTCTCCGCCTCGATCACCTCGACGGAGAAGCTTGCCATGTTGGCGAACATCACCGTGTTGCCGTCCAGGCCGTCGGCCCAGGGGCGCGCGCCCCACGCGCCGGAAATGAAGTCCACATAGATGAAGGGGTTCAGGTCCTTGTCGTAGCCACCCACCGTCAAGCCGGTGTTGCCGCCATCGGAGGCGGCGAACACGCGGTCGGGATACAGTTGCGCCAGCGCCCCGAAGCAGCAATCAGCGCCTCGAAAGCCGGTCAATCCACGCGCGGCGCAGGCCGCCGGCAGCTTGCCGTGAGTGATCGTCCCGAGTGGCGCGATGATCTTGATTGGGCGGAACACCCCGTCATTGTTCGGCATGTTGGCCGACAGCACCGACTTCACCGCCGTGAAACTCATGGCCGCCGTGTAGCTGAGCGTGTTGTTGATGGCGCCTTTCACCTGCGGCGAGCTGCCGGTCCAATCAACTTCCATCGTGTCGCCGTGCTTGCGGATGGTGCACACCAGGGGAATTGGTTTTCCCACGTCGATCTGGTCGTCGTCGATCCAGTCGGTGAATGTTGCCCCGCCGTCCGGCAGTTCCAGCAGGCATTGCCGGGTCAGCCGCTCGGAGTAGTCCATCATCGCCACCATCAGCGACACGACTTCAGCCGAACCATGGCGGGTGACAAGATCGGCCATGCCTCGGGCGGCGATCTCGCAGGCCGCGAGCTGCGAACGGATGTCGCCCAGCACCCGACCGGGCAAGCGGACGTTGCGCTCGATCATGCGGAACAAGGTCGGGTTCGCCACGCCACGGTCATACAGTTTCAGCGGCGGGATGCGCAGCCCCTCGGCGTAGATCTCCAGGCTGTCGGAGGCGTTCGATCCCGGCACGCGCCCGCCCACATCGGTGTGGTGGCAGATCGTGGCGGCATAGGCGATCGGCTTGCCGTCGGCGAACAGCGGCTTGAAGATGAAGATGTCCGGCAGGTGCATGCCGCCGTCGTATGGATCGTTGTTGATGAAGACATCGCCCGGATGCACATCCGATCCATAATGCGCCAGCACCGCCTGCAAGGCCACCGGGATCGAGCACAAATGCCCCGGCAGGGACAGGCCCTGCGCCACAAGCCTGCCCTCGGCGTCACAGATCGCGGCGCTGAAATCCATGATGTTTTTCAACACGCCCGAGTATGCGGTGCGATAGATCGTCAAAACCATTTCATCGCCGATGGCTGAAATCGCGTTGCGGAAAAGCTCTTCGGTGATCGGATCGGACATCGCCCTGCCTGTCGAAACCAGCCATCATCGGACCACCGATACCGTTTCGTGGCAACGGAAAGATCAGCGTATGATGGCGGCCGGGCTGTTCGCTCCAGGATTGCGCCACATGCCGTCGTTGCGTCCGCCGTGCCTTCTGCTGCTGGTCGTCCTGGCGGGCTGCGTCGCGGAGCCAAGGCTCGACTGCGACCTGACCATGGTCACGCAGATGCCATTACAGGCGCAGGACGCGTTGCTGGTGGTGCCAGCCGGAATCAACGGCAAACGGGTCAGGCTGGTGGTGGATACCGGGGCAGAGCGGACAACCCTTTCGGATTCCGTGGCAGAGCGCATCGGCTTGCCGCATGACACGCGGCACGCGACGCGCTCCCTTGGCGTTGGCGGCGCGACCACCACGAACGATGTCACCTTGGAACGCCTCGTCCTGGGCGACAAGCGTTTCCCCGTTGACCGGATCGCCGTCGGCGCCTTCAAGCTGCGAAGCGAGCGCGGCCTGGACGCTGACGGGCTTCTGGGCGCCGATATCCTGCTGGCGTTCGATATGGACATCGACGTTCCGGGCGGCAAGCTGACGCTGTACCGCAGCCGGGCCTGCCCCAACGATCGCCCGCCCTGGCAGGGGCAAGCCGTGGAAATCACCGGCGTCCGGGCGCGTCGCGACAGGCTGCTGCTGCCGTTCGAACTGGACGGCGTGCCTGGCCTGGGGATCCTGGACACCGGTGCGCAGCGGAATGTCCTGGGGATGGGCATGGCGCGCCGATTGGGGCTGAATGAGCAGACCATGGCAGGCGACAGGCCCGTTCGGCAGCGTGGCGTCGGACCTGATGTCACGACGGCTTACCTGCACCGCTTCCAGTTCCTGCGCATCGGCCCGACCGTCGAGCATGCCCCGCTCGTCACTGTCCTGCCAGCGGAAGCCGGCGTCGGCGACGCGTTGATAGGGGAGGAGTTCCTGCGAGGCCGCCGCGTCTGGCTGTCGTTCCGAAACCGCCAGGCCTTCGTCTCGCTGCGCGGCGAGGAGCATTGACCTGGCAGGCACGTCCGCTTCAAACGCGCTTGAACGTCACCACCAGAACGTCGCGGAAGCCAGGTTCCGCAGGATCAAGCGGTTCCACCGGCGTTACCCCATGCATCACCCGCGTATCATCCACCAGCGCGGCATCGAGCGGTTCGGTCAAGGTGAAATGGCCCAGCGCCTTGCCGGCCAGGTCGTGCACCGAAGTCACGCCACTGGCGATGTTGCGCCGGTTGACCAGCAGCACCAGCACATGGTCGACACCGTCGCGGTGCATCCCCTCTGGCGTCGGGCGGCCGGCTTGGCCAGGGCGCGCCTCGATGCGGAACTGGTGCAGCTCAACATGCCAGCCACCAGCCGGCGCCAGGCTGCTGAACAGGGTTCGGCAGAATGCCAGGATCGTCGTCATCACCGGGCCTGAGGCGATCGGTTCGGCAATGGGTTCAAACCAGCGCTCGATGCCGCCATTTAGCGCGTTGTAGTCGCGGCTCTGATAATGCGGCTGGGCGGCTTGGCGGGCAATCGCATCGGCGCTGACCGCGAAGACCGCGTGACGCCGCTTGCGGTAACGCCCGCCGTCCGCCATGTAGGTATCCGGACCCAGGTCGTCCCAGCTTGCCGCGAAGGCGGGCCAGTCCGCCATCTGCCCGAACAGCCCGAGCAAGCCGCGCATTTCGGCGGCCTGGACAAATTCGTAGCCGTCGGCGCGGAGCGCGTCAGTCAGCGGCTTGAGCCCGTGCATGGCCTTCCCCTTTCTCCGCGGGGGCGAATGATCCGGTGAGGGCAACGGTCTGCACCGGATTGTACACCCTGATCCCCAGCTCCTGAAACCGTCGTTTCATGCGCCTGTTGAACTCACGTTGCACGGGCCAACGGCCAGAATCCGTGCAGACCACCTGGCCGGCAATCGTGACGGACGCGCCGTCGACCTTGTCCACGCCCCAAAGCTGCAAATCGCTCAACATCATGGCGGACAGCACCGGATCGGCGCGCATGCCGGTCACGATCGCCTTCAGTTCCTCGGAAACCCGGTCGGTGTCCTCGTCATAGGCGACGGTGACGGTGACGGCGGCGTTGCCCAGGCCGCGGTTGACGTTGGTAACGCTGGTGACCGCGCTGAACGGAATGATATGCACTGACCCATCACTGGCGCGCAGCCGGATGGTGCGGACGGACAACGCCTCCACCGTTCCGGACAGGCCGGACACGGTCACCCAGTCACCGACTTGCATCGCGTTCTCCAACAGCAGGAAAATCCCGGTAATCAGGTCCTGCACCAGTTTTTGCGAACCGAAGCCGATCGCCACGCCCAGGATGCCGGCGCCGGCCAGCAAGGGGGCGATGTTGATGCCGATCTCGCTCAGCACCATCAGGCCGGTCACGATCGCTATGACGATCAGCAGGCCGCTGCGCAGCAGGGGCAACAGGGTGCGCAGCCTGGCGGACTTCGCCATCTGCGCCTCGCGCTGCAACTTGTTGAGATGCTGCTGGACGCCGGTATTCACTGCTTCCCAAACCGTGAACGCGAGCACAATGGTGGTGACCAGTGTTCCGGTGGACGACAGGATACGCAGCCCGGGTTCGCTGCTGACCAGCCAGAGGAATGTGTTCAAGCCATAGAGTTGCAGCAGGCCGAGCAGGCAGAGGATGTAGATACCTAGGCGCAAGGCTCCAGTGACCACCGGATAATATACATGGAGCCGCGCATCCAAGACCGGATTGAAATGAACGGCTTCCGATTCAGGGCGGATGAGGCGGTCCAACGCCCCCAGCAGCAGCAGCAGCAGCAGGCGCGTGGCGATCAACAACGCCGCGGTCACAAGAAAGTAGTGCAAGACGGCCGCGAAGCCATGCGGCAGTTCGATGGCATAGACAAGCCAAATCGCAATTAGGAAAAACAGCGCGATCCAGTGCCAAACCACCGCCAGCCGGTTGCGCAGCCTGGCAATTGGCCCGGTGGCACCCTCTGGCGCTTTCAGCCAGTTGCGAACCACCACTCGCTTCTGCAACACGACGG
>CAXTXZ010000201.1:0-6837 GCA_964248015.1 uncultured Rhodopila sp.
GGCGGCTTCCAGCGGCGCGGCGACGCGGATCAGGCCGAGAAGGTCGTCGGTGGGGAGGACGTCGCAGAAGGTCAGGGCCAAGGCCGACAGGGTGGCGTTGTGCTCGTCGTCGTTGAAGGTGGCGTTGCCGTCGGCGACGAAGAACACCTTGTAGTTCAGCATCATGGCGTCGCGGGCGGTGGATTCGCAGCAGACCTGGGAGGCGGTGCCGGTGACGATCAGCGTGTCGATGCCGCGGTCTTGCAGGATCGCGTGCAGGTCGGAGGCTCCGGGCGCGAAGGCGCCGAAGCGGCGCTTGCGCACCTTCAGGTCTTGCGGCCGCACGTCGAGGCCGGGCCACAGCGCGTGGCCGTCCGATCCGGGGGTGAAGGCCTCGATCATTTTCCGCCGCCGTTCCGGCGTGCAGAAGTGCTCGAAGTAGGTTGACCAGGTGCGGACAGCGACCTCGTCGAACGTGTTCTGGATGTAGACCACGAGGCCGCCGGCCGCGCGCAGGGCCTGGCTGACGCGGTTGACGTTGGGCACGATGTCGCGCGCCTCGGCGATTTCGGCCACGGCGCCGGGGGCCATGAAGCCGTTTTGCAGATCGACCACGACATGGGCAGTACGCTCAGAAATAAGGCTGTCGAACACTCTCACGCGGTCGCGCCGCTGGATCGCGCGCTCGACGACGGAGGGATAGATGACAGGTGTATGCATGGTGTTTCCTTGCTGCCTAAGAACTAAGCTATGGTTAACGGCGCATGCTAGGGATTTGCCCACTGCGAAGCAATCGCTTATAAAGTAGTCGCGAGGGCACTGGACAGAACCCGCGGCTGTGCTACGAAGCAGCGGGTTGCTGCAATGCAACATGTCATCGTTCTGCAACCTGATGCGCCGCGACAGGGCCTGATCGCGACGCAAGCTTTCAGGCGCAGGACGCGTCACCGCGGGAGAAGCCGAGCGCATGCTGATCTTTGCCGTACGCCGGGTGTTCCAGGCGATACCCATCCTGTTCGGCGTCTCGCTCGTTGTCTTCGGGCTGGTGCACATCGTTCCGGGCAATCCGATCGACATGCTGATGCCGCCGGAGGCGTCGCCGGAGGTCATCGCCCAGATGAAGGCGGCGTTCGGCTTCGACAAGCCGCTGTACATGCAGTACCTGCTTTGGCTGCTGCGGGCGGTGCAGGGCGATTTCGGCCTGTCGGTGTTCAACGCGACGCCGGTGTGGGGGCAGTTGGTCGCGGCGCTGGGGAACACGTTCGTGCTGGCGATCCTAGCGGCGATCCTTGGCTTTTCCATGGGCATCTTCTGCGGCATGGTGTCGGCGTTGTATCATGGCCGCTGGCCGGACAAGGTGTTCTCGGCCATCGCGACGGTGGGCGTGTCGCTGCCGCATTACTGGTGCGCCATCGTGCTGGTCATGGCCTGCGCGGTGCTGCACGACTGGCTGCCGGCGCAGGGCATGGGGGATGATTCACTGCCGTGGTACGACCGGCTGCAATACCTTGTGCTGCCGGTGGTGACGCTGTCGCTGATCCCGATGGGGGTGATCGGCCGGCTGGTGCGGGCGACCGTCCTTGATATCCTGGGGCAGGATTTCGTTGGGGCGCTGTCGGCCAAGGGGCTGACCCGCTGGCCGGTGATACGCCACATCGCCAAGAACGCCGCGCCGCCGATCCTGGCGCTGATGGGGCTGCAATTCGGCTACCTGCTGGGCGGCTCGATCCTGGTGGAGACGGTGTTCAACTGGCCCGGCTCGGGCAACTTGCTGAACCTGGCGATCTTCCGCCGCGACATCCCCGTGCTGCAGGCGACGATCCTGGTGCTGGCGACCTTCTTCGTCGCGCTCAACCTGCTGGTCGATATCGCCCAGGCGGCGATCGACCCTCGCATCCGCCGCTGAACGGAGGCCCGCCATGTCGGACATCACTTTAGCGGGAGAGCGGCCTGTCATCGCCGCCGCCGTCCCTGAACTGCCCGGGGCACCGGCGCCTGGTTACTGGAAATCGGTGGCGCGGCGGCTGTTGCATGACAAGGTCACGGTGGCGGTGACGCTGGCGCTGCTGGGCATCCTGGTCATCACGCTGGGCGCGCCGCTGGTCACCCATCTTGACCCCTACCAGGGCAACGTCATGGGCCGGCTCAAGCCGATCGGCACGGCGGGGCACTGGCTGGGCACGGATGAAACCGGGCGCGACCTTTGGACGCGGCTGTGCTACGGCGGCCGGCTTTCGCTGCTGGCGGCGATCATGCCGGTGACGATCTCGCTGGTCGTTGGCGGCTTCCTCGGCATCCTGGCGGGCTATGCCGGCGGCTGGGTCGGCACGCTGATCATGCGGACGATGGACGTGTTCTACGCCTTCCCGTCGATCCTGCTCGCCATCGCCATCTGCGGGCTGCTGGGCAACGGCCTGTCGAACTCGATCATCGCGCTGGCGGTGGTGTTCATCCCGCCCATGGTGCGGGTGTCGGAGACGGTGACGACGCAGGCGCGCAACCTTGATTTCGTGGAGGCGGCGCGGGCGTCCGGCAGCACGACGCTGCAAATCATACGCCACCATGTGCTGGCCAACGTGCTGGGGCCGATCCTGGTCTACGCCACCAGCCTGATCAGCGTGTCGATCATCCTGTCGGCGGGCCTGTCCTTCCTGGGCTTGGGGGTGACGCCGCCGCAGGCGGAGTGGGGGCTGATGCTGAATTCGCTGCGGCAGGCGATCTATGTGCAGCCTTACGTGGCCGCCCTGCCCGGCCTGATGATCTTCCTGACCTCGATGTGTTTCAACCTGATGAGCGACGGGTTCCGCAGCGCGATGGATGTGAGGCTGAACAAATGAGCGCGGCACTGGACACGCGTGAGGCGCCGAGGCCGGACCCTCGGGACCGGGGCGGGCCGGCGCAGCCGCTGCTGCTGGCGGACAATTTGCGCAAGCATTTCCCGGTGCGGGGCGGCCTGCTGAACCGGCAGGTCGCCACAGTGCAGGCGGTGGACGACGTGTCGTTCTCGGTCCGCAAGGGCGAGACGCTTGGCATTGTCGGCGAATCCGGCTGCGGCAAGTCCACCACCGCCCGGCTTTTGATGCGGCTGATCGAGCCTGACGCGGGATCGGTGGTGTTCGACGGCGACCTGGTCGGCGACAGGCGCGGCATCTCGGTCACGGAGATGCGCCGGCAGATGCAGATGGTGTTCCAGGACAGCTACTCGTCGCTGAACCCGCGCATGACCATGGCCGAAAGCGTCGCCTATGCGCCGCGCATGCACGGGCTTGGCGGCAAGGCGGCGCATGAGCGGGCGGAAAGCCTGCTGGGCCGGGTCGGGCTGAACCCGCGCCAGTATGCCCGCCGCTATCCGCACGAGTTGTCGGGAGGCCAGCGGCAGCGGGTCAACATCGCGCGGGCGCTGGCGCTGGAACCGCGCATGGTCATCCTGGACGAGGCGGTGGCGGCGCTGGACAAGTCGGTCGAGGCGCAGGTGCTGAACCTGCTCAGCGACCTGAAGGACAGCCTGAGCCTGACCTTTCTGTTCATCAGCCATGACCTGAACGTCGTCGAGTACATGAGCGACCGGGTCATGGTGATGTATCTTGGCCGGGTGGTGGAGACGGGATCGGTCGCCTCGATCTACCGGCATCCGCGGCATCCCTACACGCGGGCGCTGTTCGCCTCGAAGCCGACGCTGGACCCGGACCGGCGCACCACGGTGATGCCGCTGACCGGCGATCCGCCGAACCCGATCAACCCGCCCTCGGGCTGCCGGTTCCGCACGCGCTGCGTGTTCGCGCAGCGGCGTTGCGCGGAGCAGGTGCCGCCTTTGGCGACGCCGTTCGAGGGCGACGCCGACCCGTCGCACCTGGCCGCGTGCATCATCCCTGAAGCCCAGGCGGCGGTGCGGCATGCCTGACGGAACCACGCGCGCGCCGGTCCTGCGGGTTGACGGCCTGACGGTCCGCTTCAAGCGGCGGAACGTCGATGTCGCCGCCGTCAACGGCGTCGATTTCTCGCTCAGCGCCGGCGAGACGCTGACCATCCTGGGGGAGTCGGGCTCGGGCAAGAGCGTCAGCCTGAAGGCGCTGATGGGGTTGCTGCCGGCGTATGCCGGGGTCAGCGGCAAGGTCTGGCTGAACGGGCAGGAAATCCTCGGGATGCCGGCGGCGGCGCTGGCCAAGCTGCGCGGCGGCGCGGTGTCGATGATCTTCCAGGAGCCGATGGCGGCGCTCGATCCGGTCTACACGATCGGCGAGCAGATCGCCGAGACGATCGTGCAGCACGAGGGCTGCGACAAGCGCACCGCGATGAAGCGGGCGCTGGGGCTGCTGGAGCAGGTGAAGATACCCTCGGCGGAGCGGCGGCTGAAGAACTTCCCGCACGAGATGTCGGGCGGCATGCGGCAGCGGGCGATGATCGCGCTGGCGCTGGCATGCAAGCCGGTCGTGCTGCTGGCGGATGAGCCGACGACGGCGCTGGACGTGACGGTCCAGATCCAGATCCTGTTGCTGCTGCGGCAGTTGCAGGCGGAGATGGGCATGGCGATCGTCTTCGTCACGCACGATGTCGGCGCGGCGGCGGAGATCTCCGATCGCATTGCCGTCATGTATGCCGGGCGGTTCGTCGAGACCGGGACGACGCGGCAGGTGATGAAGCAGCCGATGCATCCGTACACCCAGGGCTTGCTGTCCTCCACGGTTAATGGTGCGATGCGTGGCAAGGCGTTGCAGACAATTCCGGGCGCGCCGCCCAATCTTGCCGAACTGCCGCCCGGCTGTCCGTTCATGCCGCGCTGCCGTTACGCGGTCGACGCCTGCCGGGGCGACATACCGGTGGTGGTGACCGACGCGGGGCAGATGGCGCTCTGCGTGCGGGCCAAGGAAATGGTTACGGTTTAACAAGGGGAGCGTCATGGCGGACAGTTTGCAGGAATTCAGCGGGTACTTCGCCAAGAGCGGACTGCCGCTGTCGGAGGCGCAGAAGGCAACCTTGTTCCAGGCGTGGCCGATGCTGCGGGCGATGATGGCCCGCGTCAGCACGCCGTTGCCGCGTGAGGCGGAACCGTCCGTGGTGTTCCGGCCGGAGGTGACATAATGGCCTCGTTCCCGACGATCGCCGAAGCGGGCGCGCTGTTCGCGGCGAAGAAGCTGTCGCCGGTGGAACTGGCGCGGACCTGCCTTGACCGCATCAAGAAGCTCGACCCGACGCTGAACAGTTTCCTGCTGGTGACGGAAGAGCGGGCGATGGCCGACGCCGGCGCGGCCGAGGCGCGGATGATGGCGGGGACGCTGAAGGGGCCGCTGGACGGCATCCCGATCGGCCACAAGGACATCTACAACACGGCCGGCATCCGCACGACGGCGCATTCAAAGCTACTGGAAGACAACGTGCCGGACGCCGACGGCACCGTTGTGCGCAAGTGGGACGCGGCGGGCGCCGTGCTGCTGGGCAAGCTGGCGACGCATGAGTTCGCCATGGGCGGGCCGTCGTTCGACCTGCCCTGGCCGCCGGCGCGCAATCCGTGGAACCCCGAGCATTTCACCTCGGGTTCGTCGTCCGGCACGGGGGCGGCGGTGGCGGCGGGGCTGGCGCTGGGCGGCACCGGCTCGGACACCGGCGGATCGATCCGCGGGCCTTCGGCGCTGTGCGGGCTGGCGGGAATCAAGCCGACCTATGGGCTGTGCAGCCGCTCGGGGGTGCTGCCGCTGTCGTTCACCCTGGACACGACGGGGCCGATGGCCTGGACGGCGCAGGATTGCGCGCTGCTGCTGCAGGCGATGGCGGGTCATGACCCGGCTGATCCGGCCAGCGCCAACCGGCCGGTGGCGGACTTCTCGGCTGACCTGGGCCTGGGCGCCAAGGGGCTGCGGATCGGCGTCATCCGGCATTTCCATGAGGTTGACCATCCGGTTGGCGCGACGACGAAGGCCGGCATCGAGGACGCGCTGGATTTCTTTCGCCGGGAAGGCGCGGAAATCCGCGATGTCACGCTGTCGCCGATGATGGACTACAACGCCGCCGGCTGGCTGATCCTGACCAGCGAGGCGTATGCGGTGCACGAACCCTGGCTGAAGACCCGGTTCAACGACTACGGCGAACTGCTGCGCGACCGGCTTGCGCTGGGCGCGCTGATCAGCGGGCCGGATTATGTCCAGGCGGTGCGGCGACGCAGGCTGTTCTGCCTGGAAGTGGCCGAGGCGATGGCCGACCTGGATATCCTGGTCACCGCCGCCGCGCCCACCGAGGCGCCAAAGATCGACGAAGTGCCAAAATGGGCGATGCTGGAAAAGCCGAACTTCACCATGCCGTTCAACGTCACCGGCCTGCCGGCCATGAGCGTGTGCACCGGCTACGGCAATGGCGGGCTGCCGATCAGCATGCAGGTCATCGGCAAGCCGTTCGGGGAGGCGACGGTGTTCCGCGCCGGCCATGCTTACGAGACCGCCATGGGCTGGCGCGCCAAGCGGCCGCCCATGGCGGTGGCGCTCGCGGCCTAGACGGGATGGAGTTGCATGCCCTCACCATCGCCGAGGCGAGCGAGTTGCTGCGCGACCGGCAACTGTCTCCGATCGAGCTGACGCGGGCTTTCCTGGATCGCATGGCGGCCTTGGACGGCTCGCTCAATGCGTACTTGCTGCCGCTGCCGGATCAGGCGATGGCGGAGGCGCGGCGGGCAGAGGCCGAGATCGCGGGCGGCGGCTGGCGGGGGCCGCTGCATGGCATCCCGATTGGCCTGAAGGACATCTATAATACGGCGGGTGTTCGTACGACCGGTCATTCCGCCTTGTTCAAGGATCACGTGCCGTCGGAGGATGCCTGCACCGTGCAGCGCCTGCGCTCTGCCGGCGCGGTGGTGCTGGGCAAGCTGGCGAC
>CAXTXZ010000202.1:0-6791 GCA_964248015.1 uncultured Rhodopila sp.
TGGCTACAGCGTGCAAGGCAGCGACATCGCGGACTCCGCCAACGTCCTGCGCCTGCGCCAGGCCGGCATCGAGGTCGCCATCGGCCACGACGCCGCCAACCTCCGCGACGCGCAGGTCGTTGTCGTCTCCACCGCCGTCAAGCGCGACAACCCCGAGGTCGCCGCCGCCCGCGCTCGGCTCATCCCCGTCGTCCGCAGGGCCGAGATGCTGGCGGAACTGATGCGGCTGAAGTGGTCGGTCGCCGTCGGCGGCACGCACGGCAAGACCACCACCACCAGCCTGATCGCCTGCGTGCTGGAGGCCGCGCGCCTCGACCCCACCGTCATCAACGGCGGCATCATCAACGCCTATGGCACCAACACCCGCCTCGGCAGCGGCGACTGGATGGTGGTCGAGGCCGATGAAAGCGACGGGTCGTTCCTGCGCCTGCCCGCCATCATCGCCGTGGTCACCAACATGGACCCTGAGCACCTGGACCACTGGGGCAGCCCCGAGGCGATGATCGCGGGCTACGACCAGTTCGTCGCCAACATCCCGTTCTACGGTTTCGCCGTGCTGTGCGTCGATCACCCGGCGGTGCAGCAGATGATCCCCCGCCTGTCGGACCACCGGGTCATCACCTACGGCTTCTCGCCGCAGGCCGACGTGCGTGGCGAACGCGTCATGCCCGACAAGCTGGGCACGACGTTCGAGGTCGTGGCGACCGACCGCGCCCGCAACCGGTCGCGCCGGATGGGGCCGTTCCGCCTGCCCATGCTGGGCGCCCACAACGTGCAGAACGCCCTGGCCGCGATCGCCGTCAGCACCGAGATGGAAATTGACGACAGCACCCTGCGCAGCGCCTTCCTCGGCTTCAAGGGCGTCAAGCGCCGCTTCACGAAAACCGGCGAGGCCGGCGGCATCATCGTGATCGACGATTACGGCCATCACCCGGTGGAGATCGCCGCGGTGCTCAAGGCCGCCCGCCAGGCCGGCGCGCGGGACGTCGTCGCGGTCGTGCAGCCGCACCGCTACTCCCGTCTGGAGTCGCTGTTCAACGAGTTCTGCACCTGCATGAACGACGCCAGCACGGTCATCGTCGCCGACGTCTACGCCGCGGGCGAGCAGCCGGTCCCCGGCATCACCCGCGACGCCCTGGTGGAGGGCCTGCGCGCCCGCGGCCATCGCAGCGTGGTGGCGCTGCCAAGTCCCGGACGGCTCGCCGAGATGGTGCACGCCATCGCCCGGTCAGGCGATTACGTCATCTGCCTGGGCGCTGGTTCGATCACCCAGTGGGCGGCGACGCTGCCCGGCGAGCTGGCGGCGCTGCAAGCCGGCGGCAAACGGCTGGTGATGCCATGATGGCCGCCCGTGTTCCCGGCTTTGTCGAAACGCTGCCGCCGGTCAGGGGCCGCGTCCAGGCGGATGCCCCCCTGGCGTCGTTCGCCTGGTTCGGCGCCGGCGGCAAGGCCGAGGCCCTGGTCCGGCCGGCGGATGCCGACGACCTGTCGGCGTTGCTGCGCGCCCTGCCGCACGAGGCGCCGGTGCATGTCATCGGCGCGTGCTCCAACCTGATCGTGCGCGACGGCGGCTTGCCTGGCGTGACGATACGCCTGGCGCGGGGCTTCTCCACGATCAGGGCCGAGGCGGATGGCATTGTCGCCGGCGCGGCGGCGCTCGACGTCACCGTGGCGGAACACGCCGCCGCGGCCAGCCTGACGGGCCTGGAGTTCCTGTCCGGCATCCCCGGCTCGATCGGCGGGGCGGTGGCGATGAACGCCGGCGCCTATGGCGGCGACATGGCCAGCGTCGTTGACTGGGTGGAGATCGTGACGCGCACCGGCGAGCCGCGCCGCCTGTCGCCCCAACATCTGTCATTCGCGTACCGCCACGCGGCGTTGCCGGCCGGCGCCATCGTCACCCGCGTCCGCCTGCGCGGCATGCCGGGCGCTCCTGGCCTGATCGCGCAACGCATGGCGGACATCAGGGCCGCGCGGGAGGCGACGCAGCCGGTGCGCGCCCAGACCGGCGGGTCCACCTTCCGCAACCCCGACGGGATGAAGGCGTGGGAACTGATCGACGCCGCCGGGTGCCGCGGGCTGGCCCGGGGCGGCGCGGCGGTGTCGGAGAAGCACTGCAATTTCCTGGTCAACACGGGCAACGCCACCGCCGCCGACATCGAGGGCCTGGGAGAGGATGTCCGCCGCCGCGTCCGCGCCGCCACCGGCGTCACGCTGGAATGGGAGATCAAGCGCATCGGCGTCCCCGACGGCAAGCAGTCGGCCATCGCGGGAGCCGGGGCATGACCCGCGTCGTTGTCCTGCACGGCGGCATCTCGGCGGAACGCGAGGTCAGCCTGTCCACCGGCGTTCAGGTCGTCGCCGCCCTGCGGCAAGCCGGCTTCGACGTCCATCCGGTGGACGTCGGCGGCGACCTGCGCGCCGTGATCGCCGCGCTGACTCCCGCGCCCGACGCCGTGTTCAACGCCTTGCATGGCCGTTTCGGCGAGGACGGCGCGATCCAGGGCGTGCTCGACTGGCTGGGGATTCCCTATACCCATTCCGGCGTCCGCGCCTCGGCCCTGGCGATGGACAAGCAGGCCGCGAAGGCGCTGTTCCACGCCGCCGGACTGCCGGTCGCCCCCGGCCGGCCGGTGCTGGTCGCCGACCTGCGCGACGCCGATCCCCTGCCGCTGCCGTACGTGGTGAAGCCGCTGAACGAAGGGTCCTCGGTCGGCGTTCACGTGGTTCGCGCCGGCGACAACCGCAGGGCCGAGATCGCCCGCGCCTGGGCCTTCGGTCCCACGGCCTTGGTCGAGGAATACATCCCCGGCCGCGAGCTTACCGTCGGCGTCATGGGCGACCGCGCCCTGGCGGTGACCGAGATCCGCGCCGTCGCCGGCTCGTTCTACGACTACGAGTCGAAATACGCCGACGGCGGCTCGCGCCACATCATCCCGGCCGGCGTCCATCCCGACATCTACGCCCGCGCGCTGGACATCGCCCTCGCCGCGCATCGCGCGCTGGGCTGCCGGGGCGCCTCCCGCTGCGACTTCCGCTACGACGACACCGCCGGAGAGCCAGGGCGGCTGGTGCTGCTGGAGATCAACACGCAGCCCGGCCTGACGCCGACCAGCCTGCTGCCCGAACAGGCGGCGCATCACGGCGTGACGTTCCCGCAACTCTGCGCCTGGATGGTGGAGAACGCCGCATGCCGCGGGTGAAGCAGGCGCCCCGCAACTCGGTCAGCGACCGGCCCTCGTCGGTGCGCCTTTTGCTGCGGCGGCAACGCAGGCTGCTGCGCCCGGCGGCCTGGGCCGTGGCCGCGCTCGTTGTCCTGCTGCTGATCGGTTCGGCGATCCATTCCGTCGGGTCCAGCGCCTCCCTCGCCAGCCTGCGGGAACGCATGGGCAAGGCCGCCGCCGCCTCCGGGCTGCGGGTCACCGACGTCGTGATCGAGGGACGCGGGAACACCCCGGAGCCGCTGTTGCGCTCCGCCATCGGGATCAGGGAGGGCGATGCGATCCTGGGCTTCTCGATCGAGCAGGCGAAGGCCAGGATTGAAGCCTTGTCCTGGGTCGAGCGCGCCACCGTGGAGCGCCGGCTGCCGGGCACCGTCGTTGTCTCCCTGCGGGAACGGCATCCGTTCGCCGTCTGGCAGAACAAGGGGCAGCTTGTCCTGGTTGATCGCGCCGGGCTGGTCGTCAACCACGATGTCTCGCAGTTCCGCAAGCTGCCGCTGATCGTGGGGCTTGGCGCGCCGGGCGCCGCCGCCGTCCTGCTGGACGCGCTGACGGATCGCCCGGCGCTGGCCGAAAGGGTTTTGGCCAGCGTGCGGGTCGGCGAGCGTCGGTGGGACCTGCACATGAACACCGGCATCGACGTGATGTTGCCGGAAGGGCACGAGGCCGCCGCGCTGGAGCGCCTGATGCGCCTGCAACAGGAGCATGCGCTGCTGGACCGGCCGCTCGCGGTGATCGACATGCGCCTGTCCGACCGCCTTGTGCTGCGTCCGAGGCCTGAGCTGAAGGATGGCAGCCTATTGCCGCCGCCGCCCGTTCCGCCAGCCAGCGCGGCGGCGGCCGGCGGATCAACGGTTGCCGTTCCCGTCATCGTGAAAAAGCCGACCTAGGAGGAGGATGATGGCCGATAACCCGCGTCGCGTGCTGCTGCCCCCCGATTTCGGTCCGCCGGAGCAGGAGCCATCGCGCCACTATCGCGCCGGGCCGTTCGGCGTGGTCGATATCGGCACGACCAAGATCGCCTGCCTGATCGGCCGCGTCGAGGGTGACGGCACGCTGCGCGTCCTGGGCTTCGGCTGGCAAAAGGGCAGGGGGCTTGGCGGCGGCGACATCATCGACATCGAAGCCGCGGAGAAAGCCATCCGCACCTGCGTCGGCCAGGCCGAGGACATGGCCGACATCCGGCTTCGCTCGGTGACCGTGAACCTGACCTGCGGCCAGCCGGCGTCCCGCCTGTTCAACGTGCAATGGCCCGTCGGCGGCCGCGCGGTGACCAGCAACGATGTCCGCGGCGTCGTCAACGAAGGCCGCGCCCGGGCCGAAACCGACGGGCGCGAGGCGATCCATGTCCTGCCGCTGAACTTCGCCGTTGACGCCACCGATCACGTCGCCGACCCGCGCGGGCTGTTCTGCTCGACGCTCAACGCCAGGCTGCATGTGATCGACGCGGCCTGCACGTCGTTGCGCACGCTGGAATCCTGCATCGCCCGCTGCGACCTGGAGATCGAGGACCTGGTGTCCGCGCCGCTTGCCGCCGGCTTGTCGACCCTGGCGCCGGAAGAGCGGGAACTGGGCGCGACGATCATCGACATGGGCGGCGGCGCCACCAGCCTGGCGGTCTACGCGGATCGGCAGATGATGCACACGGCCCAGGTTGCGGTCGGCGGCCTGCACGTCACCAAGGACCTGGCAAAGGGCCTGTCCACGACCCTGACCCACGCGGAGCGTCTGAAGACATTGTTCGGCAATGTCGAATCCAGCCCTGACGACGACCGCGAACTGCTGCCGGTGCCGCTGGTGGGGGAAGAGGACCACCAGCTTGCGAAGGTGCCGCGCAGCATGGTGGTCAACATCATTCGCCCACGTATCGAGGAGACTTTCGAGTGCATCAAGGACCGTCTCGACCGGTCTGGCGTGGGGCACGCGGCCGGCGCCCGCGTGGTGCTGACAGGTGGCGCCTGCCAGCTTCCCGGCCTTCGCGAGCTGGCCGGGCGCATGCTGGGCCGGCAGGTCCGCCTGGGCAGGCCGGCGGCCTTGCGCGGCCTGCCGGAACTCGCCACCGGCCCCGCCTTCTCAACCGCCGCCGGCTTGCTCGCCTGGGCCGCCGGCGATGGCCGTGCCTTTCATGACATGAACCTGGAAGGTGAGCCGCCCGTCGGCCTGTTCCGCCGGCTGGTGAATTTTTTGAAGGAACGTGTCTGACCGCGGTCGTGAAGCCATTCAGCCGTAAACGCAACTTACAGCCGTCCCGTATATCGGGGGAGAAAGCAAAATGACCCTGAACCTGAATATCCCGCAGATCATTCACACGGACTTCTCGCCGCGCATCACCGTGATCGGCGTTGGCGGCGGCGGAACGAACGCCGTCGACAACATGATCGCGGCCGACCTGCAAGGCGTCGAGTTCGTCGTCGCGAACACCGACGCGCAGCAACTGATGCACAGCAAGGCGGACCGGCGCATCCAGCTCGGCCCGCACATCACCCAGGGGCTGGGGGCCGGCGCGAAGCCGGAGATCGGCAAGGCTGCGGCGGAAGAAGCGGCCGACGAGCTTTACCGCCACCTGGACGGCGCGCACATGGTCTTCATCACCGCCGGCATGGGTGGCGGCACCGGCACGGGGGCCGCGCCGGTCATCGCCCGCATGGCGCGCGAGCGCAACATCCTGACGGTCGGCGTGGTGACCAAGCCGTTCGGATTCGAGGGCGTGCGGCGCTCCCGCCTGGCCGACCAGGGCATCGAGGAATTGCAGCATTACGTCGACACGCTGATCGTCATCCCCAACCAGAACCTGTTCAGGATGGCGAACGAGCGCACCACATGGCGCGAGGCCTTCAAGATGGCCGACCAGGTGCTCTACATGGGCGTGCGCGGCGTCACCGACCTGATGATGGTGCACGGGCTGGTCAACCTCGACTTCGCCGACATCCGCACGGTGATGGCGGAGATGGGCAAGGCGATGATGGGCACCGGCGAGGCCGAGGGCGAGAACCGCGCCATCCGCGCCGCCGAGGCGGCGATCAACAACCCGCTGCTGGAAGACACCAGCATGTCCGGCGCGCGCGGGCTGCTGATCAACATCACGGGCGGCGAGGACCTGACCCTGTTCGAGGTCGATGAAGCCGCCAACCGCATCCGCCAGGAAGTGGACGAGGAAGCCAACGTGATCTTCGGCTCCGCCGTGGACGAGACGCTGGCGGGCCGGATACGCGTGTCTGTGGTGGCGACCGGCATCGACTCGCACAAGGCAGTGGAGCAACCGAAGCCAAAGCTCGTGGCGCTCGGCGGCAGCGCCGGCGGCGCGGCCCCCGCGCCGCAACCCATCGTCATGCGGAACACGGCGCCTGCCGCTGTTGCGGCCACTGGCGCCATGCAGGCCCACGCGACGTCGCCGTTCCGGGTGATCTCGCCGGCGCCGCAACCCACGCCGCAACCCGCGCCGGAACCGGCTGTCGATGCGGCGGCGGTGATGCAACCGGCGGCGGCCGCCGTGGCGCCGCCAAAGCCCGTCGCGCCACGTCGGCTGCCGGGCCATCCGGCTTCCGGCGCGGCGGGCGCGCGTTCCGGCCT
>CAXTXZ010000203.1:0-6782 GCA_964248015.1 uncultured Rhodopila sp.
TTGACCTGCGTCATGTCGCCCTTGCTGATACCCTTGCTGCGCGACGGCTATCCTCACATTCGATTTGTCACGCACGAGGATGTCGCTCAGCAGTGCTTGGCCAGCACGGCATATGCCACGTACTGCCTAGGCCTTTTCTTTGATGACGACGAATGTGTTTACCAGCCTACGGATTTTCGTCAGGTCGGGCTGCACCGCACGGCAGGATACCTGTTGGGCGTCGATCCGACCGACGAAGCGCCAAGGTTGGTGCTGCCCGATGAAACCCGGCCGATCCAAGAACCCTATGTCTGCATCGCCGTGCAGAGCTCGACCCAAAGCAAATACTGGAACAATCCCAACGGCTGGCGCGGCGTCATCGACTTCCTCAAAAGCCGCGGGTATCGCGTGATCTGCATCGACCAAAAGCCGGTGAACGGCCACGGCCTGGTCTGGAACCATATCCCGCACGGAGCGGAAGATGAAACCGGGGATCGCCCGCTGACCGAGCGTGCCCGCTGGCTGCGGCACGCAGCGGCCTTTGTCGGCCTCAGCAGCGGGCTGGCGTGGCTGGCATGGGCCGCCGGCACGCCCGTGGCGATGATCAGCGGGTTCACGCATCCCACGAATGAGTTCTTCACGCCTTACCGGATCATCAACTGGCACACCTGCAATGGCTGCTGGAACGACGTGCGTCACCGCTTCGACCACAAGGATTTCCTCTGGTGCCCGCGTCATGCCGGAACACCTCGCCAGTTCGAATGCACGCGACTGATCACGGTCGAGCATGTTATTACTATACTGAAACGCATGCCGACGCTCTCCCCCCTCTCGCATGGCGGCTAAGGAAACTTCACGATGGCAACCTATTCCGTAACAAGTGGCTACACGCTGTCCGGGACGACCGTCACCAGCGGCGGGGCCTTTGTCAGCACGCTCACCCTTTCCGCGAATGACATCCTGATCGTGTCCTCGGGCGGCGCCGCGGAAGCGCTCACGCTGACGAATGAAACCGTCAGCGTCCTGAGGGGCGGCACCACCAGCAACATCACCGTCAATAGCGGCGGCAAGGAAGCTTTCACCGGCAGCGCCACCGTCATCGGGACATCGGTCTATGCGGGCGGCGTGGTGTCAGACGGTGTCGCGGCCGGCACCGTTGATCCTGGCCTCTACGTGGCCTCGGGTGGCCTTTTGGATATCACCGGCGGCGCGGCTAGCCAAGTTTCGCCCGTCACCGTGGATTCTGGTGGCCAAATCGAGTTTGGCGGCGTCGGCCCCGCTGGCGTCATCACAGGCAGCGGAACCACGACGGTCACAGGCTCTGCCGGCGCCGCGGCGCATGACAGCATCGCATTCACCAGCGCCTACGACTTCACGACCGGCACAATTCCCAGTGGCTCGTCCAATAGGCTGCTGCTGACGGTCACCTGCTTCGCCGCCGGCACACGGATATTGACCGGCAAGGGCGAACGCTTGATCGAGGCGATCCAGCCAGGCGACTCGGTGGCTGTGCTGCGGAACGGCGAAAAGGTTCTGGAACCGGTGGCCTGGGTTGGCTTCTCCCGGATCGATCTGGCAAGGCACGCCAAGCCGGAACTTGCCGCGCCAATCCGCGTCAGGGCCGGCGCATTGGCCGAGCAGGCACCAACCCGCGACCTGCTGCTGTCCCCCGAGCATTGCCTGATCATTGACGGCGGCTGCATCCCGGTGAAACTGCTTGTGAACGGCGCTTCCATCGCGCGGGAACACTCCGCCAAACCCTTCACCTACTACCATCTTGAGCTGGCCCGTCACGGCATCATATTCGCCGAGGGCGCGGCGTCCGAAAGCTATCTGGATACCGGCAACCGCGCGACGTTCGACAATGCGGACAGCCCACGCCTGCTGCACCCAACGTTTGAGTTGAACGCCTCCGCGGACCGCTGGAAGACTGACGCATGCGCCCCGCTCGCCACGGAGCCGGATCAAGTGGCCCCCGTATGGCAGGCCTTGGCCGAACGATCTGTCGCGCTTGGTTTCGAAATTCCCACGCCGACAATGATTGCGAACCCTGACCTGCACATCATGGTGGACGGTAAGCGCCTCCAGCCGACATCGGACCGCAATTCCCGCTATGTGTTCATGGTGCCGGCTGGCGCCAAATCCGTCATGTTGCACTCCCGTTTCTGCATTCCAGCCGACAGGATGATCCCAAGCCAGCGGGATACGCGCCGTCTGGGCGTCAGGGTCGATTGGCTGGCGATCCGGTCGTCAACCGCTGAAACGATCCTGCCGGCCGACCATCCCGACCTGCTGGAGGGCTGGAATGATGTGGAGCGCGACGGTGCTGCGATGTGGCGCTGGACTGATGGCGCTGCCACGATCCCCTGGCAGTCGATCGAGGGCGCCGCTGTTCTGACGGTTTGCTGCACCCCGGTGAGCCACTACCCCCTCTATGACGAAAAGCTCCGCCTCGTCGCCTGATCGGAACGGCGTGCCAAGGGGCACGGCGCCATGTCCGCCTCAATGGACATGGTGTTCTCGGCGTACGCGCCACGGCATGAATGGCTGCTTAATGACGCAATGCACAAATAACCGATATAGCCTATAAGCTGACGCTATGGTGCCCCGTCACAAGACTGGGCACGGCAGAGGTAAGGCAACCTCAGGCAATCGCGCGCTCCGCACGATGCGCATGACGGAGGACACATGACCGATCTTCATTGGCTGCCAACGATTCCCGACTGGCGCCAGCGCCTGCGTTCGCTTGCATCCGATCCCGATACGGCCTGGGACAATGCCGTCGCCTTGGCGAACGCACGCCTGAACTTCGTGCTGACCAACGCGCTTGACGAGACGGTGCGCAAAGTGTTGCCGGCTGGCCCGGACACCCTGCCGACAAAGAAGGTCCGCCTTGGCGTCCTTGGCTCCTCGACCTTGGCGCACCTGCTGCCGGCGATCCGTGCCGCTGGCCTGCGTCGCGGCATCTGGATCGACACCTACGAGAACGACTACGGTCAATATTTGCAGGAACTGTCCGAAACCGACTCTCCGCTGCACGGCTTCAAGCCAACTGCTCTGCTGGTCGCCCTTGATGCCTACCACCTGACCGCCGGCATAACCGCCGGCATGGACGCCGAAGCCGCGGAAGCCGCGTTAAATGAAATGAAGGACCGCGTGAGGGAGGTCTGGCGCCTGGCGCGAGAAGCCTTCAAATGCCCGATCCTGCAACAGGCCGCGCTGCCGATCCATCTTCCTGTGCTTGGCAACAACGAACATCGGTTGCCCGGTTCCCGCGCCTGGTTCGTGACCCGGCTCAACCACGCCATCCGTGAGATGGCGGAGGCGGAAGGGGTGGACATCCTGGCGGTTGACCAACGCGCCGGCATGGACGGCGTCAGCAAATGGCATGACACCGCGCTGTGGCATCGCTCCAAACAGGAAGTCTCGCCGACGGCCGCCCCTTTGTATGGCGATCTTGTGGGGCGTTGGCTGGCTGCCAAGCAGGGCCGGTCGTTCAAATGCCTGGTGCTTGACCTAGACAACACCGTCTGGGGCGGCGTGATCGGCGATGACGGCCTTGAAGGCATCGCGATCGGCCAAGGCAGCCCCTTGGGCGAAGCCTACACCGCCTTTCAGGAATACGCTCGCGAACTAAGCCGACGCGGCGTCATTCTCGCCGTCTGCTCCAAGAACGACGAAGCCAACGCGATGGAGCCGTTTGATAAGCATCCTGAAATGGTCCTGAAGCGAGGCGACATCGCCTGTTTTGTCGCCAACTGGGAAAACAAGGCCGACAACATACGCCAGATCGCGCAAGAGCTTAACATCGGCTTGGACTCGCTCGTGTTCATCGACGACAACCCGTTCGAGCGCAACCTGGTGCGCCAGGAACTGCCAATGATCGCCGTGCCGGAAGTCTCCGATGATCCCACGGGCTATCCGCTCGCCCTGGCCGATGCCGGCTACTTCGAGGGGCTGGCGGTGACGGACGAAGATCGCGAACGCACCAGCCAGTACCAGGGCAACAAGGCGCGCGACGCGCTGAAGGCCACGGTGACCGACCTGCCGTCCTACCTGCGCGGGCTGGAGATGCAGCTCGTTTGGAAGCGCTTCGACAGGATCGGCTTGCAGCGCATCGTCCAGCTCATCAACAAGTCCAACCAGTTCAACCTGACCACCCGCCGCTACACGGATGAGGATGTCATCGCGGTCATGGCGGACCCTGACGCATTCGGCCTGCAACTGCGGTTGACCGACAGGTTCGGCGACAACGGCATCATTGCCATCATCATCGGCCGCCTGCGGGAGAAGGACCTCTATATCGACACCTGGCTGATGAGCTGCCGCGTGCTGGGCCGGCAGGTGGAGCCAACCACCCTGAACCTGATCGCCCAGCAGGCGGAGCGGCTCGGCGCGCGCCGCCTCGTCGGCGAGTACATCCCCACCAAGAAAAACGCCATGGTCAAGGAGCACTACGCCAGGCTTGGCTTCACCAAGATGGAAGCTGATCCGGCAGGGGGCAACGTCAACATCCTCGACCTGTCCACCTTCACTCCCGTCGAAACCTTCATCCATGTGGTGGAGGGCTGAACCAATGGCCACGGAAGCGGAAACCTATGCCGGGTTGAATGAGATTTTCCGCGACGTCTTCATGCGCGACGACATTCCGCTGACGCCTGAGCTGACAGCAAGGCAGGTCGCGGGTTGGGACAGCTTCAAGCAGATCGAGATCATCATGGCGAGCGAGGAAAAATGGGGCATCAAGTTCAACACCCGTGAGCTTGATAGCTTACGGTGCGTTGGCGACCTTGCCAGGATGGTCATGACCAAGACCGCCTGAGCCTGTCGTCAGCGCCGCCACCTTTACGACAACACGTCCCGGCTCGCACAATTTGGAAACCGTCGGCGGGCGGCTACGCCTCCAGGATGTGACCCAGTGCTCGCAGCGGGCGAAGGTCGTCACAGATGATCTTGGTCACAGCCAGCAACGGCACCGCCAGGATTGCGCCGGCAACGCCCCACATCCAGTACCAGAATATCAGGGCCAAGATGACGGCGACCGGGTTGATGGTGAAACGGCGCGCCAGCACCATGGGGGTCGCAAGTTCTCCCTCAATGATATGGATGCAGAAATACAGGCCAACCGGCAGCAGCGCCCACCACGTCACGCCAAGCGACAGGACGCTCGCCATGAGGAACACGATGATGCCGGCCATTGGGCCTAAAATCGGCACGAAGTTCAGCATGAAGGCAACCGCGCCCCAGAGCACTGGACTGGAGACGCCACACAGCCACATGACGCACCCGGTGGCGACGCCGACAAGCGCGTTGATGCAGGACACTGTCAGCAGATAGGCCGACACGTCGCGCTCGATGTGAACCGACAGTTCAACCGCCGCCCGCTTGTCCTTGAACCGCGGCAGGACTTCAACCGCCCTGCGCAGGAACGTTTCGCCGGAAACCAGAAGGTAGAACAGGATGAGCAAGGTGGTCAGCAGGCCTGTCGTCGCTTTGGCGGTTGTGCTGAAAACCGCGCCCACGAGGCTGGAAGGCTTCATGGCGGAAATCTGCGGCGGCGCTCCGGCCTCGTTCCCGGTAAGGCTTTGCACCTGGCGCGCCATGTTCTGGAACGCATCGATCGGCGCTTGCAGGAACACCAGGTTGTCACGCAGCTTCGGAATGGCGTCCGGCAGCTTGCCAGCCCAAGTGACGGCGGGACCAGCAAGAACGCTGATCGCGCCGCCGAATGCCGAAAGCACCAGAAGAACCGCCAGGACAGCGCCAATGGCGCGCGGGACGTGAAACCGCTCCAGCATTCGCACAAAAGGTTGCAGCAACAACTTCAGCACAATGGCCAGGACAAGAGGCAGGACGACCTCCGCCGCGATGTATAGCGCCACAATGACCGCGAGGCTGAACAGGCCGCCAAGAAACACCGTCTTCGGATCGGTGGGCAGCGGCATGTCGTCATCCGTGTCGGCGACTGGAACAAATGTTTTCTCGGTCACCGAGCCAATCGCATGATCACCGGCGACCACGAAATCACTTTGTTTTTCGGCCGCCACCACATGCGGGCCACCCGGAGGTGTCGTTCTCTTGAACATGGCAATGGCACTTTCATCCACCGCGGCCAACAAGTTAAACGGTTGGGCCTTTGATCTCTCGTACCAGTTTCTGCCGCATCGCTTCGGCAAAGTCATCGTATGCGCGACATGTTACGGCGAACGCGCCCGGACCGCCAATGACGTCCTCGGTATAGGATGCCAGCAGGTCCGGCTCCTCATGCAGGATGCATAACCCATTGATCGTGACGCCGGCTGCGGCCATCCGATCCCGGATGGGCCCAGGCGCAATGCCATCATTAGACCGCCCGTCCCCGATCACGTTCACAACGTTGCGGTTGGCGACATCCGGCAGCTTGGCAAGCAGTGTCAGCGATGCCAGCAATGCCTCTCCGATGGCGGTGGCGCCTGCCCTCACGGTCCTGGGCATGTTGTCCACTTCATTGGCGAAAGCCAGCACGTCCGCCTGTGATGCCACACGGGTCCATCCCGTGATGATGTCCTGCTGTCCCACGCCCGACCACAACAAGATGGCAAGGAAGCTGCCTTCCGCCAAGCTCGCGACAATCGCGGGATCACGCAACGCGGTGGCCATTCCTCCAGCGATCAACCCAAATTCGTCATACGTGACGCTGGCGGACCCATCGATCGCCAGCACCATGGCCAGTTGAAGATGTTCGCTGGTCAGGCCTTGCGCTCGATATCGGGCAGCAGCGCGGTCAGCAGCCCAATCAGCGGCAGGAATGAGCAGACCTGGTA
>CAXTXZ010000204.1:0-6289 GCA_964248015.1 uncultured Rhodopila sp.
CGAAGTTCCGGCCCGGCAGCTCGGCCAGGATCAGCGCCTCCGCGCGGGCCGCGTCCTCGTCGCTGAGCAGCCGGAACGTCTCGGACACGGCGCGGGCCTTGGCGTAGGCCAGGGTGCCGTCAGCCAGCAGATCAAGCGGTTGGAGGAGGTTTTCGGGTGCAGCCTGTTTGAACGCGACCGGCGCGGCCTTCGGCTGACCTCGCCTGGCGAACGCCTGTTTGGCAAAGCCAAGAGGCTGTTAAGCTTGAACGACGAAATATGGGATGAGATGACCACGAACGCTGTCGGGGGCCGAGTGCGGCTTGGGGTGCCTCATGACCTGGCGAGCACCTGCTTGGCGCCCGTGCTGAAAGCATGCGCCGAAGCCTTCCCACGCGTGGAGATTTCCCTCCTATGCGCGTCGTCGCCCGAATTGATCGAGGCCCTGGCAAGGGGACGAGTTGATCTTGCCGTCGTTGAGGAACCAGTCGGCCCATCCGCGGGTGAGTGCCTCAGCGTCGAGCGGCTCGTCTGGGTTGGGGCAAGAGCCGGAATCGCGCACCTGAAGCGTCCCTTGCCGGTTTCATTGGTGGCCGACACCTGTGCATTCCGCCCGGCCGTCCTGGCTGTTCTAAGCGAGCATCACGTGCCCTGGAGAACGGTCTTCGAGAACGGCGGCATTGAGGCAACGGCGGCAACCGTGCGAGCGGATCTCGCGGTCACCACTTTCCTGGCATCCACTGTTCCTCCTGAACTGGACATCCTGCCCCCCAGCTTCGGTCTGCCGGAACTGCCGAACTTCGCGATCAACCTCCACTTGCCGCGCCATCAACCAGGGACGGCAACGGCGGGGTTCGCTCGGCACGTCCGTGATGGACTGGTGCGGCGCCGACATGCAGCCTGATCGACCATCATGCGCTGCTGGACCCAGTGACTGCGAAGCCATGCAAGCTGGCCATCCGTCGCCGTGGCGCCCTGCAAGCGCAAATGCTTGCCAATCAGTCTCTTACACAGGTGCAACGTTGCTTTGGCCCCTGTGCCATCCTGTCGCGGCAGGGCTTCCGAACCGCTGTGTTGCGGCGGATCAAACCGTCACGGCGCTGAACACACGGCTAGGCGCGACAAACTCGTCCTGCGCCTGCACGGGCAGTATTTCCCGCGACCCGGCCTCCGCCGTCCGGCGCATCAGCCCGTAAACCGACGACCCGGCGGCCGCCAGCGCCGGCACGGCGCTGCCGCTCCGCAGCCGGTGGAACAGGAACAGGGCCGCGATCGCATCTCCCGCGCCGTTGACCGTGATCTCCAGCTTGGGCGTCCGCAGCAGATGGAACCGCCCGTCCTCGAACGTCATCATGTCGATGAAGCCGTCCGGCGTGCTCTCGGTTTCCAGGCTCGTCAGCAGCACGCAGGCGGCTCCGTCGCTTCGCAACATGGACCGCAGCCGCAGCACCGCCTGCTTGGCGTTGTGCAAGGTCGAGCAATCAAGCTCCGTCAGGCGCTCGATTTCAAACCGGTTGGGCGTCGCGATGTCGCAGGCGGGCAGCGCCCGGTCGCGCAGGAAACCCTCGATCCCCGGCCGGACGTAAACGCCCGTGTCCGTATCGCCGATCACCGGGTCGCAGCAATACAGCGCCGCCGGATTGGCCCGCCGCGCCATGGCCACGGCATGCAGGATCGCATCGCCAACGCCCGCGTCGCCGACATACCCCGACAGCACCGCGTCGCACCGCCGCAGCGCGTTCCGCGCCGCGATGCCGTCCACAAGGTCACGCACCGACTGCCCCGAATACACCGTCCCCGTCCAGTCGCCGTACCCGGTGTGGTTGGAAAACTGCACGGTGTTGATCGCCCAAACCTCCGCCCCAAGGCGTTGCAGCGGAAACACCGCGCTGGCGTTGCCGACATGCCCGTAGGAGACCCAGGACTGGATGGACAGGATGTTCAGGCTGGCTGCTCCCGGCTTGCCGCGACGGCGGATTTGTTCAAGGCGGCGTTACGTTATATGCACGCACCCGCCTCTCCAACCGGGATATTCGCGACCATGCCAACGCCGTTGCTTTTCCAGCCCATCACCCAACGCTCGGTCACCGCGCGCAACCGCATCGTCGTCGCCCCGATGTGCCAGTACAGCGCCAACGGCGGCCTCGGCAACGACTGGCATGTGCAGCACCTCGGCGCCAGGGCGGCGGGCGGGGCAGGGATCGTCATGACCGAGGCGACCCACGTCTCCGCCATCGGCCGCATCACGCCGCACTGCCTGGGCCTGTACAACGCCGACCACCAGGCCCTGCTGGCCCGCCTCGCCACCGTCATCACGCAATGCGGCTCCGTGCCCGGCATCCAGATCGCCCATGCCGGCCGCAAGGCCTCGTCCGAGGTTCCCTGGAAGGGCGGCAAGCCCATCCCGCTGGACGGCGGCGGCTGGCAGCCCGTGGCCCCCAGCGCCCTGGCATCGCGCCCCGACGCCACGGTCCCGCGCGCCCTGTCCTCCGGCGAGATCGGCGACATCATCGTTCAGTTCGCCACAGTCGCCCGGATGGCGCGCGAGGCCGGCTTCAAGATCGCCGAGGTCCACGCCGCGCATGGCTACCTCGGCCACTCCTTCCTTTCCCCCGTCTCCAACCACCGCAACGACTCGTATGGCGGCGACCTGGAAGGCCGCTCGCGCTTCCTGCTGGAGGCCGTCGAGGCGATTCGCGGCGAATGGCCATCCGACCTGCCGCTCTGGGTCCGCCTGTCCTGCACCGACTGGACGCCGGGCGGCCTGACGATCGAGGATTCCGTCGCCCTCTCGCGCAGGCTTGCCGCGACGGGTCTGGTTGACCTGATCGACTGCTCATCCGGCGGCGTGTCGCACGAACAGGAAATACCCTCGCTGCACCCCGGCTATCAAGTGCCTTTCGCCGACGCGATACGCAACGGGGCCGGCATCGCCACCGGCGCCGTCGGCATGATCACCGAGCCCACCCATGCCGCCGAGATCGTCGCCAACGGCCGCGCCGACGTCGTTCTCCTGGCACGCGCGGTGCTGGCTGATCCCGCCTGGCCTCTGCGTGCCGCCAAGGCTCTCGGCGTCCAGCCCGAGCTTCCGCCGCAATACAGTCGCGCGGCGGTCTGACGGTCCCGCTTATCCCTCCTGCTGGCAGGCCGCCTCCCTGCCAGCGGGAGATGCTGGCATCCATGCCAGCCCCTTGGAGTTATTGATGCCCTTTCGCCTGCGCCCTTTGCTCCGCCTTTGCCTTCCGGCCCTGATGCTGCCCTTGATCAGTTGCGGTCCCGCCCGCAACCAGTTCGCCCCCGTTTGTCCCGTCGCTCGGCTTGTGCCAGAGCTCGCCGACGTCACGCGCTACGCCGGCTCCGGTCCCACGCATGACGTGACGGACATGATCCTGCAGGCGCGTATCCTGTCCGTGCAAGGAAGCTGCCAGGCCGGCGACGATCCGGCGATATTGCCCGCCAGCGTGCGGATTGGCGTGTCCATTCAACGCGGCCCCGACATGCCCGGACGGGAAGCGGATGTCCCGGTGTTCCTGGCGGTGACCGAGGGCGACACGGTTCGCGACAAGCAGGTGTTTCCGATCCACGTCGTGTTCCCGCCCAATGTCGACAGGCTGACCCTGGAAAGCCCTGGCATCGCGATGGCGCTGCCAGTCTCGAAAGATGTATCCGGCGCCTCCTATGGCATCGTCGCCGGCTTCCAGCTTTCGGCGGATGAGCTGGAGGCGAACCGGCGCAACCCTGTCGCCAGATGAGGCCGCGCGGGAAACCCGCGGCCCAACCCAACGGGCGCATTCAAACGGCAACCGCGCATGGGCGGAGAAATGTGTCAGCTCGTGGGCCGGTCAAGAAATTGAACGGTTCCTCCCGCAGAATTTCTGGCTGACTGGGCCTGCGGCATTGTCGGTCGCGCCGAAAAGCCCGATATAACCAGACTATGACCGATACGCCACCGAAGCCGCGCCCAAACCAGGGAAGACGCCGAGGCATGAAGAAAGAAGACTGGGAAATTCCGGCTAACCTGCAGCCCGATCCTAGCGACTACTCCTTCGACCTTGAACAAGCCCTCAAGGCTGTCGTCAGCCTGAAGACCTATGTGCCCGTGGACGCTTTCACCGCCACCACCTTGGGAACCGAGCGTGCCGGCAGTGGAGTCATGATCAAGTCAACCGGTTTGATCGCGACCATCGGCTACCTGGTGACGGAAGGGGAAACCATCTGGATCACCTCGTCCGCCGGCCAGGCCGTGCCGGGCCATGCCTTGGCATACGACCAGGAAAGCGGCTTTGGGCTTGTGCAGGCGCTGGGCAAGCTGGACGTGCCGGTGCTTGAAATCGGCGACTCGGACCGCCTGAAGGTCGGCGACCAGGCCATCCTGGCAGCCGGAGGCGGGCGTCACCACGCGATCGAGACGCGGGTCGTGGGACGGCAGGAGTTCGCGGGCTACTGGGAATACGTCCTGGATGACGCGCTGTTCACCGCGCCCGCCCATCCGTTCTGGGGCGGCTGCGGCCTGATCGGCTCTGACGGCAAGCTGATGGGCATCGGCTCGCTGATCTTGCAGCAGGGCGATGGCAAGGGCCGCCGTCTTGACATGAACATGGTGGTGCCGATCGGCCTGCTGACCCCCATCATGTCCGACCTGCTGAGCTACGGCCGGGTCAACCGGCCCGCGCGTCCCTGGCTCGGGATGTACGCCACCGAATCGGATGAAACCCTTGTTGTCGGCGGCCTTTCGGACAACGGGCCGGCGGAGCAGGCAGGCATCCGGGCTGGCGACAAGATCCTAATGGTCAACGACGAGGAAATCCCCGACTTGGCCGGCCTGTGGCGTCGCGTCTGGTCCTCCGGCAGCGCCGGCGCTGAGGTCCGCATGCGCGTGGAGCGTGACGGCTCGCCCAAGCGGGTCGCCATACGGTCCGCCGACCGCGCCAGCTTCCTGAAATCACCCAAGCTGCACTGACATGAGCCAAGGCGCCCCCCCGAAGCTGCGCGGCGCGATCGTGCCGGTGACTCCGTTCCAGCAGAACTGCGCCGTTTTCTGGGATGAGGACAGCAAGGTCGGCATGGTCGTCGATCCGGGCGGCGACGTTGACCGCATCCTGGAGGCCATTGATCAAACCGGCGCGCATATCGAGCGCATCCTCCTGACCCACGGGCACCTGGATCACGCCGGAGGCGCTGCCAGCCTGCGCGATGCCTTGCAACTTCGCTCAGGTGGTCCCGTGCCCATCACAGGCCCCGACCGGCGTGACAAGTTCCTGCTGGACGGCATCGCCGAACAGGCGGCTGGCTACGGGTTCGAGGCGCGCAACGTAACGCCCGACCAGTGGCTGGCCGAGGGCGACGTGCTGACCCTCGGCCCGCACCGCTTCGATGTCCTGCATTGCCCAGGCCACTCGCCGGGAAGCCTTGTCTACCACAATCACGCCGCCCGGTTCGCCATTGTCGGCGATGTGCTGTTCCAGGGCTCCATCGGGCGCACCGACTTCCCGTACGGCGATCATGCCGCGCTGATAAACGCCATCCAGACCAAGCTGCTGCCGCTCGGTGACGATGTGTCGTTCCTGTGTGGCCACGGCCCTGGATCAACAATCGGCGCGGAGAGGGCGAGCAATCCGTTCCTGCGGTGAGCCGAGCGGCGCACGCGGGCGCAGGACGGTTTGCCGACGCCCTGCGGCATTTTTCCGATGATGGGCGCCTGACCGCCGAGGTCGAGGAAGCCGGCCTTCCCTACTTCATCAACGCTTTCTGGACCTCCGGCCAGCGACGCGGCCATAGCCTGCATGAGATCAGCTATCGCGCCTGCTTCAAGTCCCAGTTGCCCGGCTTCTTCATTGAACGCCTGACTTCCCCTGGCGACCGGGTCCATGATCCGTTTTCCGGCCGAGGCACGACAGCGATGGAAGCCGCCTTGCAAGGGCGCGCCCCAGCGGCGAACGACATCAACCCGCTGAGCGCGATGTTGAGCGCCCCTCGTCTCGATCCCCCGCCTCTCGCCGCCGTCGCCGCCAGGCTGGCGGCGCTTGACCTGTCCCGGTTCGTGCGCGACCCAGCCGAACCCGATCTTCTGGCGTTCTACCATCCGGCGACGCTGTCCCAGGTCACGGCCCTGCGGGCCTGCCTGCTGGGGCAGGCCGCGCTGGACCCGGTGGACGCCTGGATTCGCATGGTCGCGCTCAATCGCCTGACCGGGCATTCTCCCGGCTTCTTCTCGGTCTACACCCTGCCGCCCAACCAGGCCGTGTCGGCCGCGTCGCAGCGCAAGATCAACGAGGTCCGGCGACAGGCGCCGCCGCCGCGGGACGTGCCG
>CAXTXZ010000204.1:6299-6772 GCA_964248015.1 uncultured Rhodopila sp.
GAGGGACGGGCCGGCCCTCATCCTGAAACACAGCCCACGCCTCCTGGCTGACGGATCGCCGCCCTCGCATCCCCCTGCCATCCTGCTGACTGGCCCGGCGGATGCGACGCCTGGGCTGGCCGATGCCTCGGTCGATCTGGTCGTCACCTCCCCGCCGTTCCTGGATGTCGTGGACTACGAGGGCGACAACTGGCTGCGCTGCTGGTTCGCCGGGATTGATCCGGCCGATGTGCCGATCGACAAGCACCGGACGGTCGCGGCATGGGAAGCCTTCGTCCGCCGCGCCTTCCTGGAACTGGCGCGGGTCGTCCGCCCCGGCGGCTTCGTGGCCTTCGAGGTCGGCGAGGTCCGGGGCGGCAAGGTGCTGCTGGAACGTCACGTCGTGGCGGCGGTGCGGGGACTGCCGTTCACTGTCCTGGGCGTGATGGTGAACCAGCAGGACTTCACCAAGACCGCGAATTGCTGGGGAGTGA
>CAXTXZ010000205.1:0-6767 GCA_964248015.1 uncultured Rhodopila sp.
ACGCAGGTCGCGTCCCTGTTCGGGATCTTCCTTTCCACCCATGCAGGCGTCACGCCGGACAAAGGGTTCGCGTGAGCGATCTGCCGTGCGTTCCCGTAAGCCTGCTCGCCGCCTTCATTGGCCTGGCCCTTTACCAGCGGATCTCCACGCGCCAGTTCACGCTCGCGCTTAACCTGCTCCTGATGGCCGCCGGGATCAGCTTCCTGTTCTGACACTTCATCCGTCGCTTCAGGTCAAGCCAAGCTCCGACCGGTAGCGCCGGAAGCAGGCCGCCCCGCATTCCAGCCGCATCAGCGCTCCTTCCGCGATCGGGCGCGCCAGCGCGGCGTTGGCGGCGACCAGCGGGTGAATCGCCTCGGCGTTCCAGGCTTCGGCGTGCTTGACGTCCAGCACGGCGTGCAGGTCGAAGTAATGCCGATGCTCCGCCGGAACCCCCAGCCGCTTCAGCCCTTGCCCCACAAGCGCCGCGCGTCCTGGCGCGGTCTGCTCTATGGCCCCAAGCGCGCCGATCGAGTGGTACGCATACCGCCGGTTCGCCGCCAAACCCACCATGGTGTTGGCCAGGGCCAGCGACTCCGCCACGGTGCCATCGACGCTCGGCGCAAGTTTCAAGTGAAGCGACAGCTTTTCCAGCATCGGGCCGTGCATCCCCTTCGGGTTGCCCCGTCCCATCTCATCCCAGTAGTTGCGGGCGATTTCCAGCTTGGCGGGCACGGGCATCCCCACTTGGGTCAGTGCCGCGAGATCGTCGAAACCCGCCTCGCCGGCAACCTCCTGAGCCAGGAACCAGCGCATCTCCGGCAATGTCGCTTCTTCCGCCAGCCAGGCGAACAGGGGATCGTTCTGCCCTGGGCCGTCCTGCTCCAGCGCCTTGAACCAGCGAACGAAGCCATCGGCGTCCGAGGGCGCCGTTGCCGCGCGAGCGCTGACGGCTTTCCGCGAGGCTTCCAGGAACTCGCCTTCCTCCGCCAGCATCCCCGCCTGCCTGTCAATATCCTCGCGCCAGTTGGCATGCGGCACGCCGGGAGCCATCCTGTCGTGATTGAAGGCCGCTAAACGAACGTGCAGCGCTTTCTCGCCCTCGGCGCTCCTGGCGCCGGCGGTCATTCCATCTGGCATGAGTGAATCCTAAGGTTTGGTTACGGTAAGCAGGACTGCGGCGATGCGGTCGGCATCGGCGTAAGCCGGTTCATCCAGTTCCTCGCCGAATACGTCAGGGTCAATCTCCCGGTAGCGCCAGGAACCGTTCCATCCGGACAGGTGCCTGGCCGCGGCATCGTGGAACGGGTCAACCCCTTCCAGAATGGCGACGCCGGTGTAAAGCACCAGCTTGCCCCCCGGCCGGAGCCGGGGCAGGGCGGCATCAAGGATCGCCAAGGACAAGGAGGCGCCATGGCTGCCGCCGCCGTGGCGATACGCGCGCCGCGCCTTGTCATTCAGGTAAGGAGGATTGGAAACGATGAAATCAAAATCGCCGTGAGCGCCGGAAAAAAGGTTGCTCTCGACAGGCTGGAGATTCGCCAGCCCGGCCAGTTCGGCGTTGATGCGGCTGGCGTGCAGCGCATTCGCGTTGATGTCGGCCATCAGCACTTCGGCGCCCGGCCGCTGCCGAGCGACGGTCACGGCGCCAGGCCCGGCGCCGCTGCCGATGTCCACGGCACGATGGATGTCCTGTGCGTCCGCCAGTTCGGCATTGATGGCCGCGCAAAAGCGATAGCTGTCCGGTCCGAAGAACACGGCGTCAGGCGCTGTCGTGGGGAACGCGGAGTGCAGGAAAAGGTCGCTGCCCAGACTCGCGAGACGGATCGTGCCGCGCCAGCCGTCCCCGTCGGGCGCGGCGGCGCCGGCAGCCTGCATCAGGTCGAACAGCCCAGCCGGCAGGATGTTCGGCGTGAAGCGGCGGTTCCAGCCAAGGATGTCACGCAGGCCCCTCGCCTCCGCCGCGCCAGCCCGCGAGTTCACCCGCGCATGGGTGGCGGGAGTGGGAGTGACGAAGTGGTAGCCAAGCTCACGCACGGCCTGGACAAGCCGCCCCAGCGCAGCCGTCTCGGTTGCCGTTGCTGAATGGAACATCATCCAGGATGGAACGAGGGAAGCGCGGCCGGGTTTCGGCTGGAAGTGAATCTGGCTGGAAGCATGGCCAAGGGACTGGCGCGCCAGCTTCCAAAGTATGGCAGCCAGGAACTGAATTTCCTGGCATTAAGCCAGCAAGCCCGAATCAAGGCCGGAACGACTGCGCCAGGCGAACCGTTGCCGGCGCGGAAAGCCCGTTTTCCGGCTGGCACGGAGGCGCGGATCTTTTTGGCTAAGGTCCGTCAGCGCGAACGATGGTTACATACCCAGCCTTCGCCTCCGCGTCTCAGGCCCCTGGTTCCGGCGGTGGCTTGCCAAGGATGGTCGCGACCAACTGGACCACGGCGGCAAGCTGGAACGGCTTGCGAATGAAGGCCGTGTAGCCGGTGACGTGCTCGCGCACGTTCGCCTCCGGCATGGAGCTCATGATGACGCAGGGTATGTCGCGCTGCGCCTCGGCCGCCCGCATGGCCTTGAACAGCCCAACCCCGTCGAGCACCGGCATCATGAAGTCGGAGATGACCAGGTCCGCGGCCGGGCCTTCAGCCAGGCGCTCCAGCCCCTGTTGTCCGTTCGCCGCGGTCAGGACAGTGTAGCCCTCATCGGTCAGGACCATTTCCAGCAGGTCCGCTATGGCGAACTCGTCTTCGACAATCAGCACGGTTGCCATGCCGCTCACGCACGGGGAACGGTTTTGTCCGCCGCGGGGGCTGAGTCGTTCGACGCCACGGGCGGCACGTCTTTCATGGCCTCCCGGGGCATGCCGCTCAGCACGGCCTCGACGCCCACGAACGGCTGGCCAATGGCAATCCCGGCATCAGTGATCTCGAACTCGCGGATTGTCGGATCAAAGGCGCCTTCCCGCGCCTTGAACAGCGAAATCAGCCGGTACAGCCGAGACCGAAGCTCGGCGTACCGCAACAGGACCATGACCTCGGCGAGCGAGGAAATCCCGCCCACCGGCACACGGATGTCGGCCCCGATCAGCTCCGGCATCTCCGAGGTGTGCAACGTGGTGACGCCCCGCGCGCGCAACTCGTTTGACAATGCCGCCCAGAAGCGCACGAGCCGGTCCGGCTCAAGGCCGGCTTGCTGGAAGCCGGATATGCCGTCGATCACCAGGCGCTTCACCCCGCGCTTTTGGATCGCGTCGAACAGCCGAAGCGCGAGTTCGTCCAGGATATGCTCGCCCACGGGATACCAAAGGATGTCCAGGTCCCCTCGCTGCTCCGCCGCCGCGAGGTCGAAGCCCATCGTTCTCGCCTTGAAGCGCAAGCGCTCTGGCGATTCATAGCAGCCGAACAACAGGCCCGGTTCGTCCGCGCTCGAACCGGACAGGAACTGCAAGCCAAGGGTGGTCTTGCCGGCGCCCGATGGCCCCACCAGCGCCGTCATGCTGGCCGCGGGAATGCCGCCTCTCAGCATCGCGTCCAGTGACGGGATGCTGGACGACATGCGCGCGTGGGTCGGAGTGTCAGGCCGCGAAGGCACCGCGAACAGCGCTTCGATGCGCGGATAGGCCGCGAAGCCGTCCCGCGTGATGCGAAACGCGTGCTCGCCTTCAAGGTAGGCGCTGCCACGAAGCTTTTGCACCACAAGCCGGCGTTCGTTGCGCGGGCCGTAGAGCCGCTGCCGCAGTTCGATCAAGCCGTCCACCATGGTGTTTTCCGGCGCCGATGTCGTTCCTGACATCGTGGTCAACAGGAATATGGTGCAGTTGGTCGCCGAGGCCAGCGCTTGCAGTTCATAGGTGAACCGCTTCATCTCGAACCTGGTTTCGGCCCTCGCCTCGACCGCGCTCAAGCCGTCGAGCACCAGCAGCGTCGCGCCGCGGGCCAGGATTTCCCGGCGAAAAAGGACCGTCAGGCCTTTCAGCCCATCCTCCTCAAGGGCGGCGTAGGCGCTGATGTAGGCGATGTGTTTGGGCACGACCGAGGGGTCGAAGAAACGCATGGGGCGCAGATGCATCATCATGCGGCCATGGCTCTCGCCGAGGACGGTGACGAAAAGGGCGCGGTTTCCATCGGCGACCCGGCTGTAGATGATCTGGCTGGCCAGGATTGTCTTGCCCACGCCGGGCGCGCCCTGGATCATGTACAGGCCGCCGCGCAGGAAGCCGCCGCACAGGATGTCGTCAAGGCCCGGCACGGAGCTTTTCACCCGCTCGATTTCGTCCTCGCCGGAAGCCGCCTCACCTTCTGTCATGCCGTTGTTCGCTCCGGGTCTGAAAGCGCGAGAGGAAGCGTGACGGTGAACGTCGAGCCGTCGCCCACGCGGCTTGACACAGTGATCCGGCCGCCCATGGCTGTGACTAGCCTGTTCGAAACCCACAGGCCAACGCCAAAGCCGCTGCCCCTGTGCTGGCTCATCACTTGCTCGAAGCGCCCAAAGATGCATGCCTGCTGATCGGGCCGCATCCCAATGCCTTGGTCTTGCACCTGCAACCGCGCGGCGCGCCCGTCCAACCGAAGCCGGACGGTCACCGGCTTGCCCGTGCCGAACTTGAGCCCGTTCGAAAGCAGGTTCTCCAGCACCTGCTCGACAGCGAGTTGGTCCCACAGGCCGGCAACGTCGCGCTCGACATCAAGCTCGATGGAGCTGCCCCCATGCTTGGCCGCGATGTCATATCGTTGCGCGACCCCGAGCACGAGGCGGGAAAGGTCAACATGGGACGGCTCCAGCCGCAGGTTGCCGGCCTCGATCCGGCTGACGTCCAGCAATCTTGTCGAGCGCTTGATGAACTCCTGGACCGCAAGCTGAAGGCGCTCCAGCAAGTCCTTGATGAGCGGAGGGCAGGGGCTGTTGGCCTTGCGCGCGGCGGCGAGGGCGAGTTCCGTCAAGCCGCCGATCGGCGTCATGGGGTTGCGCAGTTCGTGCGCCGCGATCGCGATGAAGTCGTCCCGCGCCCTGATGGCTTGCTGAAGGTTCTCCACCTGCTGGCGCAAGGCGGCCAACTCGGAGGCGCCTGCGCCCGGTTCCTGTTCCTGCCCGTTACCCAACGGCCCTTGCCCAAGCCTTCGCTCCAGGCGCTGTCGCTGAATCGTCATGCGTCCGCATAAGCCCACTCCTCTCACTGCCCTCGGCTCGGGGCAGGGAAACAAAGCCATTGAAGCTGCTTCAGCCAAAGGATTGGACCTTGTCAGGCGCTCAGGCGTCAATATCCGACTGCCGATGATAACTTTGTTGCATTTGAAAAAGTGCAAGCTCCCGCGCACGGCTTCACTGACGCGGCGACTTCAGCCGGTTATGGATAAAACCGTCTCGATCGGATGTGACGGAAACAGTCAAGGCTTTGCGCGGGGCCATGGCGGAACCTCCGCGCAACCACGTGGATCAATGCGTGCCAAGCACGTGGTTCAATATATGCCAAGCGCGCCATCTCGTTCAACCATGGGAACCCAGGACGTCAGAAGACAATGGAAGTCGAAGCTGCAACCAATGGTTGCCTGCCCATCCATGGCGACCGGATCAAAACATTGTCAGCCCATGGGCGGCAAATAAAGCAGCGGCGTGGTGATCCAGACTGCCCGTTAGCCGAAATCAGCCGGTCGCGATTACCGGGGCTTCGCCCTCGGGATTCCCTTAAACCTCCGGCGGCTCCCCGGGAATCGGCGCTTTGCCGAAACCAATGATCAGCTCCGTCACTTCGGCGATGGCCCGTTCCGCCGCGTCCCCATCCGGCCCCTTCGCCACCAGCGCCACGCCATTCCCGCTCGCCCGATAGAACGGGTAGCTGCCCAGGTCCAGGTCCGGATACCGCGCCTGCACCGCCGCCAGCCCCTCGGCGATCACGCCCTCCGGCAGCCCGGTCACATGCACCGCCCGCATCTCGATCCTGGCCCCGCCCTTCAGCCGGGGCGCCAGCCATTCGAACATCGACTGCATCACCCGAGGCACCCCGGCCATGACGTAGACGTTGCCGATCTGGAACCCCGGCGCCACGCTGATCGAGTTCTCGATCAGGCTCGCCCCCCGGGGCATCGTCGCCATGCGCTGCCGCGCCGCGTTGAACTCGCCGGGCTTGTAGCTGGCCTCCATCCGGGGCCAGGCCACAGGGTGACGCTCCCAGGGCACCCCGAACGCCGCCGCGACGCACTCGCTGGTGATGTCGTCATGCGTCGGCCCGATGCCCCCGGTGGTGAACACGTAGTCGAACTTCGGCCGCACCTCGTTGACCGTGCCAATGATGGTTTCCGGCACGTCGGGAATCACCCGCACCTCCCGCAACGGTATCCCCAGGTTCCCCAATCCCTTTGCCAGGAACTGGATGTTCGCGTCCCGCGTCCGTCCCGAAAGCACCTCGTTGCCAATCACCAGCAGGCACGCGGTCGGGTTGGCTTCACTCCTGTTCTCAGCCATCACAACACCCCTAGAGGAAGTCACGCAGTAACGGGATCAAAGGCTTGTCGGCGGGCGGCATCTCGTACTCGGACAGTTTCGACGCACGCACCCAGGCCAGTGTCTGCTGCTCCCGCGGCGTCGGCGTGCCTTTCCAGCGGCGGCAGACGTACAGCGGCATCAGCAGGTGAAACCCTTCGTAATCGTGGGATGCGAAGGCGAAAGGGGCAAGGCACGCGGCGGTCACATCAATGCCGATTTCCTCGCGCAGCTCGCGGATCAGCGCGGCTTCCGGCGTTTCCCCCGGATGCAGCTTGCCGCCGGGGAACTCCCACAGCCCGGCCATCTTCTTGCCC
>CAXTXZ010000206.1:0-6766 GCA_964248015.1 uncultured Rhodopila sp.
CAGGCCACAGTCACGCAGAACCTTTACACCGGCGGGCGCACGCAGGCCAACGTCAACCGCGCCAAGAACCAGGTCCTGGCTGAGCGCGGGACCTTGCTGGCGCAGGAGCAAACCAGCTTCATCAACGCCGTCAACGCCTACGTCAACGTCATTCAGACAAAGCAGCTTCTGGCCTTGCAGATCAACAACGAACAGGTGCTGGCGAAACAGCTTCAGGCGACCAACGACCGCTTCCGCGTCGGCGAGATCACCCGAACCGATGTCGCCCAGGCCGAGGCCGCGCTGGAAGGCGCCAGAGCCACCCAGGAGACCGCCCAAGGCAACCTCGCCACGGCTCGCGGCGTGTTCGTCCAGACGATCGGCTATTATCCGCCCGACAACCTGATCGAGCCGCAGCCCCTCGCGCTTCCCGTGCGCAGTGAGCAGGAGGCCTCGGCCCTGGCTTCCATCAACAATCCAAACGTGGTCACGGCCCTGTTCAACGATGCCGCGGCCAAGGACGCGATTGACGCTGCCTTTGGCGCGCTGCTGCCTCAGGTCAGCTTGCAGGGTCAAACCTTCCAGCAGAACAACTCTGCCGGTCGAAGCACCAACGCCAATGGCTACCAGGTTACCGCGCAGCTTTCCGTCCCTGTCTACCAGGGCGGCTCGGAATACGCGGCCGTCCGTCAAGCTCGGCAAACCCAACAGCAGACCCAGCGCCAGATCGACGACGCCCGGCGCACCGCCGTGCAGAACGCCGTCAACGCGTGGGACACGCTCGTTGCCGCCAAGGCGGCGGCCGACAGCACGCGCGCGCAGATCCGCGCGAACGAGATTGCCCTTGAAGGCGTTGAACGCGAGGCCATTGTCGGAAGCCGCACGACCCTGGACGTGCTGAATGCCACTCAAAGCCTGCTGAACTCGCGGACCACCTTGGTTCAAAACCTGGCCCAGGTGATCAACGCCTCGTATTCCGTCGCCGCCGCGATTGGACGCTTGACTGCGCGGGACATGCATCTGCCCGTGCCGCTCTATGACGAGACAGCCTATTATCAGGCTGTGAAGGATCGTTGGTCCGGACTAAGTGACTACGCAACCAGCCAACCGGGTCGCTGACCCATGACCAGACCTAAATAATCATGGCACTTGCCCCACCCTCACCCGCCGCCCCCGAGGGCGCTGATCCTTCAATGGAGGAGATCCTCGCCTCTATTAGACGCATTTTGAACGAGGATGACCCGGCGGCGCAGCCGAGCGATGAAACGCCACCGGAGGACGATGTCCTGGTGTTGGACCGTTCAATGATGGTCGCTACAGTGAACACCGAAACTCATGAAGACGTGTTGGCCGAAACTCAACCCGAGGCGCCACTGCCGGCTCCGGCTTACAAACCACCACCGCCGCCGACTCCTGTGATGGAGGTCCCCACGACACCGCCTTCCAACCCGGCCGCTTCCCCTCTGGAGCCGCCTGATCTTGTTGCGCCGGCCGCCGCTGCCGCGGCTGCTTCAGCGTTTGGCGGCTTGGCCCGCACCCTTGCGGCTTCGCGTCCTACTCAAGTTTGGGCTGGTGGCCCCACCCTGGAGGACATCGTGCGGTCCGAACTCCGCCCTCTCCTCAAGGAGTGGCTCGACACCAACCTGCCGCCCATGGTCGAGCGTCTTGTCCGTGCCGAAATCGACAGGGTCGCCGGCCGTCCGGTTTCCTGACAGCCGAAACTGAGTGCTCGGTTACAAGGACACGATAATGCCCTGCCTCGCGGCGGCGAAGCACCGACATAATCCATGAAGCGGGCTCCTAGCAGCGTGAAGCTGGCCCGCGGGAGAGAGGAATGACGCTCGACAGCAGGTTTGTCCCCGCCGAAACCGAGCCACGCCTTTACGCCGGTTGGGAAAGCGCAGGCAGCTTTGCCTGCGATCCTGAGTCAAACGCCCAGCCGTTCACCATCATGATCCCGCCGCCGAATGTCACGGGCAGCCTGCACGTGGGCCACGCCTTGACGTTCACCCTCCAGGACGTCCTGGTGCGCTGGCGCCGCATGCAAGGCCGTGACGCCCTGTGGCAGCCCGGAACCGACCACGCCGGCATCGCGACACAGATGGTTGTCGAACGCCTGCTTGCCGCCGAGGGCAAGAACCGGCGCGACATTGGCCGCGAAGCCTTCCTTCAACGCGTCTGGCAATGGAAGGCGGAGTCGGGCGGCAGCATCACGCGCCAGTTGCGCCGCCTGGGCGCATCGCTGGACTGGCCGCGCGAGCGCTTCACCATGGATGACGGCCTGTCCGCCGCGGTGAAGGAAACCTTTGTCACCTTGTACCGGCAAGGCCTGATCTACCGGGATCGGCGGCTGGTGAACTGGGACCCCAAGCTACAGACCGCGATCTCCGACCTCGAAGTGGAAAACAAGGAGATCAAGGGTTCGCTTTGGCACGTGCGCTATCCGATCAAGGACGCACCGGGCGAATTCATCACCGTCGCCACGACGCGCCCGGAAACCATGCTGGGCGACACGGCGGTGGCGGTGCATCCGGACCACCCGGCGCTGGCCCGCCTCATCGGCAAGCAGGCCATCCTGCCGCTTGTTGGTCGCGCCATGCCCATTGTCGGCGACACCTACGCCGACCCGGAAAAAGGCACCGGCGCCGTCAAGATCACGCCCGCGCACGACTTCAATGACTTCGAGGTGGGCCGCCGCCACGACCTGCCCATGCCCTCCGTGCTGGACCGCCAGGCAATGGTGACCCTGAATGAAATCGAGGGCGCGCTGGCTGGTGTTCCGGGCATCGCGGACCCGGCTTTCGTCCGCAACCTGGCTGGCCAGTCCCGCTTCGCCGCCCGGTCAGCTATTGTCGCGGAGCTGGAACGGCTGGGCCTGCTGGACAAGATCGAGCCGCACACGCACCAGGTGCCGCACGGCGACCGTGGGGGCGTGCCGGTCGAGCCGCTGCTGACCACCCAGTGGTACTGCAATGCCGCCGTCCTGGCCAAACCCGCCATGGAAGCCGTGGAAACCGGCAAAACCGTTTTCGTCCCGAAGCAGTGGGAGAACACCTTCTTCGCCTGGATGCGCGAGATCCAGCCCTGGTGCATTTCCCGCCAGTTGTGGTGGGGCCATCGCATCCCCGCCTGGTATGGCCCTGATGGCCATGTGTTCGTCGCCAAGGACGCCTCCGGCGCGGCAGAGCAGGCGCGCGCCCATTACGGGCAAGATGAGGTGCTGGCGCAGGACGAGGACGTGCTGGATACTTGGTTCAGCTCCGCGCTTTGGCCTTTTTCAACGCTGGGTTGGCCGGAGGGCAAGAAAGAGGTCGCTCGTTACTATCCCAACGATGTCCTCGTCACCGGCTTTGACATCATTTTCTTCTGGGTTGCCCGGATGATGATGATGGGCCTGCACATGATGGGCGACGTGCCGTTCCGCACCGTCTACATCCACGGCCTGGTGCGTGACGAGCAGGGCCGCAAGATGTCGAAGACGACTGGCAATGTCATTGATCCGCTCGAACTGATCGACACCTACGGCGCCGACGCGCTGCGCTTCACCATCTGCGCCCTGGCCGGCCCTGGCCGTGACGTCAAGCTCGGCGCGTCGCGCGTGGGGGACTACCGAGGCTTTGTCACCAAGCTGTGGAACGCCGCGCGGTTCTGCGAGATGAACGGCATGCGGCCCGATCCCGCCTTTGATGCCGCCGCGGTCACCTTGCCGCTGTCGCGCTGGCTGCTGGATACCGCCAACGACGCGCTGCATGAGGCAACCAAGGCGCTGGAGATCTACCGTTTCGATGAATACGCCGCCGCCGGTTACCGATTTGTCTGGAACACGTTCTGCGACTGGTTCCTGGAATTCGCCAAGCCGTTGCTCGCCGAAGGCGCTGATCCCGTCGCCGCCGCGGAAACTCGCTCGGTGGGCGCCCATGTCCTTGGCGTGATTCTGCGTCTGCTGCATCCGGCGATGCCATTCGTGACCGAAGAGCTGTGGGACCGCTTCGGATACGGCCCGTCATGCAGCCTGATCGGCACGGCATGGCCAGAGGCCGTCCCTGTGCCGGGCGCGGCCATGGCACGGGCCGAGCTGGATTGGGTGGTGCGGCTCATTGGCCTGGTTCGTTCCGTGCGCAACGAAATGAACGTGCCGCCGTCCAAGCCGTCGCCGGTTTGGCTGCGCGACGCTTCCGCCGAGACAACGCAGCGGGTTGACCGCTGGATTGACGCGATCCGCCGTCTCGCCCGCGCGTCGGATGTCAGGATGCTGGCCGGCGACATTCCCAAGGGATCGGCACAGGCAGTCCTGGACGAGACTACAGTGATACTTCCTCTCGAAGGTCTGATCGACATCGCAGCCGAACGTGCCCGGCTATCAAAGGACTGCGACAAATTGACGTCGGATGCCAAGAAAATCCGTCAGAAGCTCGACAACGCCGATTTCGTCCGGCGTGCGCCGGAGGCGGTGGTGGCAGAAAACCGCGACCGGCTGGCGGCGGCAGATTCTGAAGTCGCCCGCCTGCGAGCGGCGCTGCGACGGTTGGAGTAAGGCAATTTCGCCATGACGGCGATCCAGTCGCCATTAAGATCCTACCCCCTTTCGGCGACCTCGCACTTGCCTTTGGGATGATCAGGCAGGGGCATGACATGACCGTGGCAATCAAACCATTGACGCGACGCTATTTTAACCTTAATAAGCAGATCCTTCCTGAATGTCAGGCGTCTGTGCACAAGCACCCCGCGCCTTGAGATCAACCACGATCTGCTAACAACTATCGGACTTCAGCACCCGAAGCCTGTTCAGGTCATTGGTCCGCTCATGCACCTCCACGTCCGAGGCTTATCTTATGCATTTGGCTGAACTGAAAAAAAAGACGCCTGCGGAGCTGGTGAATTTCGCCGAGTCGCTGCAGGTCGAGAACGCATCCTCGCTGCGTAAGCAGGACATCATGTTCGCCATCCTGAAGAACCTGGCTGATAACGACCAGGCCATCCACGGCGAAGGCACTCTCGAAATCTTGTCCGATGGGTTTGGTTTTTTGCGCAGCCCGGAAGCGAACTATCTTCCGGGACCGGATGATATTTACGTCAGCCCCAGTCAAGTGCGACGCTTCGGCCTGCGGACAGGAGATTCGGTTGATGGCCAAATCCGCGCGCCACGCGACGGAGAGCGCTACTTCGCTCTTCTTAAAGTCGATACCGTCAACTTTGAGCCTCCCGAGTCCGTGCGTCACCGGGTCAACTTCGACAACCTGACGCCGCTCTATCCTGAAGAGCGGCTGAAGATGGAGATGGAAACCTTCCAACCCGCCGCGAAAGGGCCGCAGAAGGATTTCACGCCACGGGTCATCGACCTGATCTCTCCGGTTGGGAAGGGCCAGCGAGCGCTCATTGTCGCCCCGCCCCGGACCGGCAAGACGGTGATGCTGCAGAATATGGCCGCCGCCATAGCCGCCAACCATCCGGAAGTCTTCTTGATCGTCCTGCTGATCGATGAGCGGCCGGAAGAAGTCACCGACATGGCGCGCAGCGTGAAGGGCGAGGTCATCAGTTCCACCTTCGACGAACCGGCGACACGTCACGTCCAGGTGACGGAGATGGTGCTGGAAAAGGCCAAGCGCCTGGTCGAGCACAAGCGCGACGTGGTGATCCTGCTGGACAGCATCACGCGGCTCGCGCGTGCCTACAACACGGTAGTGCCGTCCTCCGGCAAGGTGCTGACCGGCGGTGTCGATGCCAATGCGCTGCAGCGTCCGAAGCGGTTCTTCGGCGCCGCGCGCAACATCGAGGAAGGCGGCTCGCTGACCATCATCGCGACGGCGCTGATCGATACTGGCAGCCGGATGGACGAGGTTATCTTCGAGGAATTCAAGGGCACCGGCAATTCCGAGATCATCCTCGACAGGAAATTGTCCGATAAGCGCTCGTTCCCCGCCATCGACATCACCAAGTCGGGCACCCGCAAGGAAGAATTGCTGGTGGAACGCGGCGTGCTGACGAAAATGTGGGTGCTGCGGCGCATCCTCAATCCGATGGGCACTGTTGACGCGATGGAGTTCCTGCTTGACAAGCTCAAATACAGTAAGACCAACAATGATTTCTTTGATGCGATGAACACGTAGCGGTTAGGCAGGCTATCTCTGTCAGGCCCCTGATTTATCGCAAAACTGTGTGCATTGTCAGGGAACGCCAACTTTGATACCCGCTTCACCTCCCTGAACAGAAAGAGCGACATCATGCCTTTAGCCAGAGACACGAGAGCGAAACTTGAAGACACGCAGGCGCAGATTGCCCGGCTGCGTGCGCAGGTCGAGTCCATGGTCAAGGAGTTCGGCCCGACGTTCAGCGATGTCGCGAGCAGGGCGGAAAGCGCGGTCACCAACGCGACAGGCGTCACACGGGACCAGGCGAAGGCCGCTATCGGCGGCATAACCGTCGCGCAGCTCAGTGTCGTGCTCGCCGCCGCCGCCGCCGGCTGGGCGCTTGGCCGGGTCATGCGCTGAGCCATGCGCGCCTACAGGTTGGCTCACGTCGCGGTCGAGGCCGAGACGATCCGTTGGAAGAGCATGGCGATCCGCCTAGCGACGCGGGTCGCGTACGGATTGATCGCAGCCCTGTTCTTGCTAGGCGTGTTGATCTTCATCCACATTGCCGCATGGAGCTGGCTACGCGGCAGTTATGGCTTTAGCGAGCTTGCAACCTCTGGAATTCTTGGTGCTGTTGATCTTGTGATCGCCGCCATCCTTGGCATATTGGCCATGCGGTCCTCACCAAGCAAAGCGGAGCAGGAGGCTTTGGAGGT